>CABTAV010000071.1:0-9046 GCA_902482895.1 uncultured Streptococcus sp.
GGGAATAGTGGTATGTTGGAAACCAATGAATGGGGTCTGGCTGATTTGGGTCGAGCGGTTCTCGGCGTTCGTGTCTATGGGAGTGCGGCCATTAGTTTTGCCAAGATTTTGTCAGGGCGTTTGTTGACTTATGTTACTTATCTGCAACCATGGGATTATGCTGCCGCTAGTATTTTAGGAGAAGGTCTGGGCTATCGGGTGGTGACCCTATCTGGTGAAGCTCCTGATTTTCAAACCAGACAACCGGTCATGATGGTGCCTCTTGAGATGCAGGAGGAAATTCAGTCCTATATTTACGAAAGGAAAAGAACTTAAATGCAATTTCCAGAAGGATTTGTTGAAAAATATGAAGAGATACTAGGAGATGAGGCAAGAGATTTTCTTGCCTCTTTTGAGGAGGAAGCGGTTTCGGCCTTTCGGGTCAATCCTTTAAAAGAAGCGCCAGTTTCCTTTCCTGATGCCATTCCTCAAACCCCTTGGGGCCACTATGGAAAGGTATCAGGGAAATCGCCTGAGCATGCTACTGGTTTGGTTTATTCGCAAGAACCTGCTGCCCAGATGGTTGCTCAGGTAGCCCAGCCCAGTCCTGGTATGAAGGTCTTGGATTTGGCTGCTGCACCGGGTGGAAAATCCACTCAACTAGCAGCCTATCTAGCAGGGGAGGGTCTCCTTGTTTCCAATGAAATTTCAAGCAAACGGGCTAAGATTTTAGTAGAAAACATGGAGCGCTTTGGAGCGACAAATGTCGTGGTGACCAATGAATCTGCTGACCGCTTGGCCAAGGTTTTTAAGGGCTATTTTGACCTCATTGTCCTTGATGCCCCTTGCTCTGGTGAAGGGATGTTTCGTAAGCAACCAGATGCTATGGACTATTGGAGCTTAGATTATCCGAGTCAATGTGCTAGCTTGCAAAGAGAAATTCTGGAAGATGCAGTAACCATGCTAGCTGAAGGTGGTCGCTTGGTTTATTCAACCTGTACCTGGGCACCCGAGGAAAACGAAGAGATTGTCAATTGGCTACTGAAAGAGTATGATTTTGATTTGTTACCAGTAGAGCATATCAATGGAATGGTAGCTGGTATTGACCTGCCAGAAACGGCTCGGATGTACCCTCATCATTTTATGGGAGAGGGGCAATTTTTAGCGCACTTACAATTTAAAGGTGAAAATCCAGCCCCAAAATGTAAGGCAAGTAAGAGTAATCTCAGTCGTGAACAACTTGCCTTGTGGCAGGAATTTGCCCAAAAATATTTGCAGGTCAATCTAAGGGGAATCTTGCAGACTTTTGGTGACCAACTTTATCTCTTACCAGAACTCTTGCCAGATTTAGGGAAACTCAAGATTGCTCGCAATGGCCTGCATCTGGGCACTTTTAAGAAAAAACGCTTTGAGCCTAGTTTTGCTCTTGGTCTAGCCTTGAAACCGAGTCAGGTCAAGCAGTCGGTTGAAATTGACCAAGAAGCGTTTGTCAAGTATGTGGCTGGAGAAACCGTTCAGCTGGCGGAAAGTCTTCCAAATGGTTGGTACCAAGTTTTGGTTCAAGGAAATGGTTTGGGCTTTGGAAAGGTGACTGGAAATGTTTTGAAAAACTATTTTCCAAAAGGTCTCAGATTCAAGTGAAAATGCTAGTCAAAGTAGCTTGTCTATGTTATAGTGGAAGTATGGATTTTTTTCAAATTGTCTTTCATTTTAAGTCAAAATTGGTGGAGACGGCAACTGAGCAAATTTCTAGTAAAATTAAGCTATCAACTTCAGTTTGCTCTCAATTTTAAAAAAGAAAAACATAAATAAATAATTGAAAAAATTCACAGCATTCACCATTATTTTCAAGGAGAAAAACAGTGAAAAAAAGGAAAAAACTCGCTCTATCCCTTGTGGCTCTTTTGCTAGCAGGTTCTTTGGCGGGATGTGCTAGCTGGATTGATCGTGGAGAATCCATGACGGCTGTTGGCTCAACGGCTCTTCAGCCCTTGGTCGAAGCAGCAGCAGATGAATTTGGCTCTATGCACGTTGGAAAAACAGTCAACATCCAAGGTGGAGGATCTGGTACAGGTCTGTCTCAGGTTCAGTCTGGAGCCGTTGATGTAGGAAATTCAGACGTATTTGCCGAGGAAAAAGACGGTATCAACGCCTCCGCTCTAGTGGACCACAAGGTTGCCGTAGCGGGCTTGGCAGTCATTGTAAATAAGGAAGTTGACGTTGAAAATCTGACAACTGAACAACTCCGTAGCATCTTCACAGGTCAAGTGACCAACTGGAAAGAAGTCGGTGGGAAAGACCTAGCCATTTCTATTATCAACCGTGCGGCAAGTTCTGGTTCTCGTGCAACCTTTGATAGTGTTATCATGGATGGTCAGTCTGCTATGCAGAGTCAAGAACAGGATTCAAATGGGATGGTCAAAAACATTGTTTCTCAGACACCAGGAGCTATTTCTTACCTAGCCTTTGCCTATGTGGATGACTCGGTGAAACGCATGAAGTTGAATGGCTATGAGCCGATTGCAGAAAATGTTACAAGCAATAACTGGCCTTTGTGGTCTTATGAACACATGTACACCCTAGGCCAACCAAATGAATTGGTGGCAGAATTTCTCAACTTTGTCCTCTCTGATGAAGCTCAAAGTGGAATCGTTAAGGGAATGGGTTATATTTCTGTCAAGGAAATGAAGGTTGAAAAAGATGCTGTAGGAACGGTGACAGCACTAGAAGGGAGTCAATAATGAATCAAGAAGAATTAGCTAAAAAATTACTTTCTCCCTCAAAGAACTCTCGTCTAGAGAAATTAGGAAAAGGCTTGACCTTTGCCTGTCTGTCTTTGATTGTTATCATTGTGGCCATGATTTTGATTTTCGTAGCCCAAAAAGGTTTGTCGACCTTCTTTGTAAATGGGGTTAATATCTTTGATTTCCTTTTTGGCCAAACTTGGAATCCTTCAGGTAAACAATTTGGTGCCCTTCCTATGATTTTGGGTTCCTTTATTGTCACAATCCTATCAGCCCTTATCGCAACTCCTTTTGCCATTGGTGCGGCAGTCTTTATGACAGAGGTCTCACCAAAAGGTGCTAGAATCTTGCAACCAGCTATTGAATTACTTGTCGGGATTCCTTCAGTCGTGTATGGATTTATCGGTTTGCAGGTCGTAGTTCCTTTTGTCCGCAGTGTCTTTGGTGGAACTGGTTTTGGGATTTTGTCAGGGATTTTCGTTCTCTTTGTCATGATTTTACCGACGGTAACCTTTATGACAACCGATAGCTTGCGTGCGGTACCTCGTCACTACCGCGAAGCTAGTTTGGCTATGGGGGCCACTCGCTGGCAAACCATCTGGCGCGTGACCTTGAAGGCAGCGCGTTCAGGGATTTTTACAGCAGTGGTCTTTGGGATGGCGCGTGCCTTTGGTGAGGCCTTGGCCATTCAGATGGTGGTCGGAAACTCAGCCGTCGTCCCAACTTCATTGACAACACCTGCTGCGACCTTGACCTCTGTGTTGACCATGGGTATCGGAAATACTGTTATGGGAACAGTTGACAATAACGTTCTCTGGTCACTGGCCTTAGTCTTGCTCTTGATGAGTTTGGCCTTTAACAGTGTGATTAAATTGATTACGAAAGAAAGAGGAAAGAAAAACTATGCACGCTAAGAAATTAGATAAAATTGCAACAGCTGTCCTCTACTCGATTGCAGGAATTATCGTTGCCATCCTGGCATCCTTGATTCTTTATATCTTGGTTCGTGGTTTGCCCCACATCTCTTGGTCTTTCTTGACTGGCAAATCATCTTCTTACCAAGCAGGTGGGGGGATTGGGATTCAGCTCTATAATTCCTTCTTCCTTCTGGTCATTACCTTGATTATCTCTGTTCCCTTGTCTATGGGGGCTGGGATTTTCCTAGCTGAATATGCCAAAAAAGGTCCTGTAACCAATTTTGTCAGAACCTGTATTGAAATCTTGTCTTCACTGCCATCAGTGGTTGTAGGTCTCTTTGGTTACTTGATCTTTGTAGTTCAGTTTGAGTATGGATTTTCAATCATTTCAGGTGCCTTGGCCTTGACAGTTTTTAACTTGCCTCAGATGACTCGTAATGTTGAGGACAGTTTGAAACACGTTCACCATACGCAACGTGAGGCTGGTCTGGCCCTTGGGATTTCTCGTTGGGAGACTGTGGTCCATGTGGTCATTCCAGAAGCCCT
Organism: uncultured Streptococcus sp.; assembly: GCA_902482895.1. Taxonomy (GTDB): domain Bacteria; phylum Bacillota; class Bacilli; order Lactobacillales; family Streptococcaceae; genus Streptococcus. Next base: position 4,187 of record CABTAV010000071.1, read on the forward strand.
ACCAGGTATTGTAACGGGGGTTGTCTTGGCCTCTGGCCGTATCTTTGGTGAGGCGGCTGCTCTCATCTATACAGCAGGACAATCCGCTCCAGCCCTAGACTGGTCTAACTGGAATATTCTCAGTGTAACCAGCCCAATCTCTATCTTCCGTCAAGCAGAAACCTTAGCTGTCCATATTTGGAAAGTCAATAGTGAAGGAACCATTCCAGATGGAACCATTGTATCAGCAGGTTCTGCAGCCGTGCTCCTCATCTTTATCCTCATCTTTAACTTTGGAGCCCGCAAACTCGGAAGCTACCTACATAAGAAATTAACCGCTGCCTAAAGGAGAAGCCATGTCAAAATATAATTGGGATGAAAAGCATATCATCACCTTTCCTGAAGAGAAAGTGGCCCTCTCTACTAAGGATTTACATGTTTACTACGGTAAAAAAGAATCCATCAAGGGCATCGATATGCAATTTGAAAAAAATAAAATTACAGCCTTGATTGGCCCATCTGGATCAGGAAAATCGACCTACCTCCGCAGTCTCAACCGTATGAATGATACCATTGATATTGCTAAGGTAACAGGTCAAATTCTCTATCAAGGGATTGATGTTAACCGTCCAGAAATCAACGTTTATGAAATGCGTAAGCACATTGGAATGGTCTTCCAACGCCCAAATCCCTTTGCCAAGTCTATCTACCGCAATATCACTTTTGCCCATGAACGTGCAGGAGTTAAGGACAAGCAAGTTTTGGATGAAATTGTGGAAACTTCTCTTCGTCAGGCTGCCCTTTGGGACCAGGTCAAAGATGATTTGCACAAGTCAGCCTTGACCCTATCAGGTGGTCAGCAACAACGTCTCTGTATCGCTCGCGCTATCTCTGTTAAACCAGATATCCTCTTGATGGATGAGCCGGCGTCTGCCTTGGATCCGATTGCGACAGCTCAGCTGGAAGAAACTATGCTGGAATTAAAGAAGGACTTTACCATCATCATCGTGACCCACAGTATGCAGCAGGCTGCGCGTGCGAGTGATTACACAGGATTTTTCTACTTGGGTGACTTGATCGAGTACGATAAGACCTCTAATATTTTCCAAAATGCCAAACTACAGTCAACCAATGACTACGTAACAGGACACTTTGGATAGAAAGGAAACAGTATGACAGAAGCGATTTTACAGGCGTCAGACCTGTCCGTTTACTACAATCAAAAGAAGGCCTTGAATAGTGTTTCCCTATCTTTCCAACCTAAGGAAATTACAGCCTTGATTGGTCCATCTGGATCAGGGAAATCAACCCTCCTCAAGGCTATCAACCGCATGGGGGATCTCAATCCAGAGGTGACCACAACTGGTTCGGTGGTTTATAACGGCCACAACATCTACAGTCCGCGTACAGATACAGTTGAATTGCGGAAGGAAATCGGTATGGTCTTTCAACAACCGAACCCTTTCCCTATGTCTATCTACGAAAATGTTGTTTATGGGCTTCGTATCAATGGAGTTAAGGATAAGCAGGTTCTGGATGAAGCAGTAGAAAAAGCCTTGCAACGAGCTTCTATCTGGGATGAGGTCAAGGACCGCTTGCATGATTCGGCTATCGGGCTTTCAGGTGGACAACAACAACGTGTCTGTGTTGCCCGTGTCTTGGCAACTAGTCCTAAAATCATTCTCTTGGATGAACCGACTTCAGCCTTGGACCCTATTTCGGCTGGTAAGATTGAGGAAACCTTGTATGGTCTAAAAGATAAATACACCATGCTCTTGGTTACGCGTTCCATGCAACAAGCCTCTCGTATCTCTGACAAGACAGGATTTTTCCTAGATGGAGATCTGATCGAGTTTAACGATACCAAGAAGATGTTCCTCAACCCACAACACAAGGAAACAGAAGATTATATTTCAGGAAAATTTGGATAAGGAGATAAATGATGTTACGTTCTCAATTTGAGGAAGATTTAGAGAAATTGCACAACCAGTTCTATGCTATGGGACAAGAAGTGCTATCCCAAATCAATCGGACAGTGCGTGCCTTTGTTACGCATGACCGTGATTTAGCTAAGGAAGTCATCGAAGACGATGCAGAAGTAAACGAATACGAAGTGAAATTGGAGAAGAAATCATTTGAAATGATTGCCCTTCAACAACCAGTTTCTCAAGATTTGCGTACGGTTCTAACAGTCTTGAAGGCTGTATCGGACTTGGAACGTATGGGGGACCATGCTGTTTCCATTGCAAGAGCAGCAATTCGTATGAAGGGGGAGCAACGCATCCCAGCTGTTGAAGAAGAAATCAAGAGAATGGGTCGCGATGTCAAGAATTTCGTTGAAGCAGCTCTTGAACTTTATCTGAATGGTTCAGTGGATCAGGCATATGAAGTAGCAGCCATGGACGAAAAAATCAACCATTACTTTGATAGCATTCGTGACTTAGCTACAGAAGAAATCAAGAAAAATCCTGATGCCATTGTTACAGGTCGTGATTATTTCCAAGTGATTGCTTTCTTGGAACGTATTGGAGACTATGCCAAGAATATCTGTGAATGGGTTGTTTACTTTGAAACAGGTAAGATTGTCGAACTATAAAATAGATTCATTCTGTATAAAAAGGAGCTTGAAATCAATTGATAGCTCCTTTTCTTGAATGAAAAAAATATTTTTAAGATAAAAATTCAAAAAATACTTGACAAGCAACTTGGATAGCGTTATAATTATACAAAATTAACAGAGAGGTTGTTTATTTATGAAATCAAAAAAATGGATATTTGTTTTATGTAGTTTTCTTGCAAGTTTCTTCTTAGTAGCTTGTCAGTCGGGTTCTAATGAGTCTCAGTCAGCTGTTGAGGCCATTAAGCAAAAGGGGAAATTAGTTGTGGCGACTAGTCCTGACTATGCACCTTTTGAATTTCAGTCTTTAGTTGACGGGAAAAATCAGGTAGTCGGTGCGGACATTGATATGGCTCAAGCTATCGCTGATGAACTTGGAGTTAAGTTGGAAATCTCAAGCATGAGTTTTGACAATGTCTTGACCAGTCTTCAAACTGGGAAGGCTGACCTAGCGGTTGCAGGAATTAGCGCTACTGATGAGAGAAAAGAAGTCTTTGATTTTTCAATCCCTTACTATGAAAACAAGATTAGTTTCTTGGTTCGTAAGGCTGATGTAGAAAAATACAAGGATTTAACTAGCCTAGAAAGTGCCAATATTGCGGCCCAAAAAGGGACTGTTCCAGAATCAATGGTCAAGGAACAATTGCCAAAAGCGCAATTAACTTCCCTAACCAATATGGGTGAAGCTGTTAATGAATTACAGGTTGGAAAAGTAGATGCCGTTCATATGGATGAGCCTGTTGCTCTTAGCTATGCTGCTAAAAATGCCGACCTAGCTGTCGCAACTGTCAGCTTGAAGATGAAGGACGGCGAAGCCAACGCAGTTGCCCTTAGAAAAAATAGTGCTGATTTGAAAGAAGTGGTGGACAAGGTCATCCAAAAACTCAAGGATGAAGGAACTTACCAAAGCTATCTTGAAAAAGCGGCAACCCTAACAGAAGTTGAACAATAAGAAAAAAGCAGAGTTGGATGTCATTCCAATTCTGCTTTTAAATAGTTTAAAACCTTTTCCAGATTGTCTAAGGACACCTTAGCAAATTGATAAGGGCAGGCATCCAAGTATGCCTCTTCAAAGAAGTCTAAGCCCAGTTGGCTGTGTTTGAGACTAGCAATTTTAGGATAATGTCTTAGGTCTAGTAATAAACCATCGTGTAGGGGAAAGTAAGGAAGGGGACAAGGAGTTTTAGCTAGTCTTTCCTCGATTTGTTTTTGGTAAGCTTCCTGATTGGATAAGCGAGCCAGACGATTTTTTTCAAATAATTGACTGTCAATATAGAGTGACAGGGCCTTTTGCATAATGAGGTTGCTGTCGTAGTCTAGGATATTTTTGTAGGCCACAAAGGCTTCCTTGATAGCATTTGGAAGGATGAGTGCTGTTATCCGCAAGGCTGGAAAGAGGCTGGTTGAGAAGGACTTGATGTAAATGACCCGCTCCTCTGTATCCAGATAGTGGAAGGTCTGGCCCTTCTTGGAGTCCAAATCCCCCAGATAGTCGTCCTCTACGATATAGACACCGTACTTGGCAGCTAAGTCAAGAATAGCCCGTTTGTCCTGCTCTGAATAGGAATGTCCCAGAGGATAGTGAAAACGAGGAATGGTATAGAAAAACTTAATTTGTCCTGTTTTGAAGTGGCCTTCCAGTTCCTCCAAGTCAATTCCATCAATGCCTCGTTCAATCGTTTGATAGTCCAGACCTTGAGCAATCAAGAGGCGATTCATCCGATGGTAGGTCGGCTGTTCCACCAAGATTTCCTTGGCTTGGCTAGGAAAGGAAATTTGAGAAAGGATAAACAAGGCTTGCTGGGTTCCAGAAGTCAATACCAACTGGTCTGCCTTGCAGTAGAGAGCTTGGTCAAAGAGGAGTTTATGAATGGATTGTCTTAAGTCTTCTAATCCTTCTTGGTTGTCATAGTAGTTGAAGAGGTAGTTTTCCCGACCAATCAAGGTTTCATTGATACAGAGTCGGAAATCGTCATAGGCACTGGCATGTTCGTCAGTGACTTCAATTTCTAGATCCTGGTGTTGCCCTTGTTCTAGGACATAGTAACCACTCTGGGGCTTGGCATAGAGGTATTGTTCGTGCCGTAATTCCAGCAGGGCTCGTTGAATGGTGTCCTTGCTACAGTGAAAGTCAAGGCTTAGTTGACGGATAGAAGGCAGGCGACTTCCCGTTGGAAAACGTCCAGACTCGATACCGTTTTTCAGATAGGAAACAACCTCTTGGTACTTGCTTTGTTTCTTCATTCCAGACCTCCCTTGATTTT
>CABTAV010000072.1:0-8742 GCA_902482895.1 uncultured Streptococcus sp.
GAACACCTTTATTGTATCGCGTTTGGAGTTTTTTGGGTATAACCTTCGACGCGCACCCGCATAGCGGGTGGTTTTTTTGTCTCGCACCTAACGGAGCGAGACGGACTGAAAGTCGCATAAATACAAAAAAGATCGAATTGCTCCGATCTTTTTAAGTTTCACTCCAAGAATGTTTAGATAAAAAATTTGATAATAGAATTACCTACTTCATACGATAAAAATCAAGCACTAGACCAGCAGGACCTTTAACTAATAAGGACTCTGTTCCCCAATCGGTTACAGTTGGACCGTTTAAAACCTGGATACCAAGCTCGTTCAACCGTTTGTAGTTCTGGTCTACATCCTCAACCTCGATATGAATAATGATTCCTGACTGAAAATCTTCCAAAGGAATCAAATGATTTTGGGACAACATCAGACAGTGACTGCCAATCGTAAACTGAGCAAAACTGTCATCAACATAATCGGACTTTTTATCCAAAATACGCTCCAAGTCAGCACAGACTTGTGGAACATCTGAAACGATAATATCTAATTGATTTAAATTCATTTACTATACTCCATAAAAAGACCGGATTGCTCCAATCTTTTTAAGTTCCACGAAGGAATTATTTAATTGCGCGTGATTGCAATCCTTCTTCTTCCAAGAAGAGGCGGAATGGTACGAGTTCTTCTGCTTCGTATTTTTCCTTGAAGGCTTTGATTGCTTCTTCTGAGTGAAGTTTTGGATCCAATTCAAGTACTTCTACTGGAAGTGGACGGTGTTCAGTGATGCGAGCATCGATCACAACAGTTTTACCTTCTTTGCTCAATTTAACAGCTTCTGCAACAACTGCATCGATGTCTTCGATACGGTCAACTGTAAATCCAACAGCTCCTTGAGCTTCAGCGATTTTCGCATAGTCAGCATTAGGGAAGTCACAACCAAACAAGTGTTTGTTTGTGTCTTCGTATTTGTCCTTGATGAAGGCATATTTACCATTTGAGAAGACAACGTTGATAACTGGAAGGTCGTATTGAACGTTTGTGATAACGTCTGGGTAGCACATGTTGAATGCACCGTCACCCATGATGTTCCATACTTGGCGATCTGGATTGTCTTTCTTAGCAGCAATACCACCAGGAAGGGCAATACCCATTGTCGCAAAGAGTGGAGATGTACGCCACATGTTCTTAGGTGTCATGTGAAGGTGACGAGTAGATGTTTGAGTAGTGTCACCTACGTCGATTGAATAGATAGCGTCTTGATCAGCATGTTTGTTGATTGCATTGTAAACTTGGTACAATTGCAATTCACCCTCAGTTTTACCTTCGATTTTGTTCATGTAATCACGCCAGTTTTGGTTGTTCTTAACGTTTGCACGCCACCATGGAGTTGATTCAACTGGGTTTACTTTGTCAAGGATAGCTTTAGCTGCTTGACCTGCGTCACCAAGGATTGAAGCGTCAAGGGCATGACGTTTACCAAGTTTGTAAGGGTCGATATCGACTTGGATGAATTTTTCAGTGTTCTTGAATGCTTCGTAAACTTCAGCAAATGGGAAGTTTGAACCAAGGAAAAGAACTGTGTCTGCTTCAAAGACCACTTCGTTGGCTGGTTTCCAACCAACACGGTAAGCAGAACCTGTCAAACCTTCATAGTTCCATTCGAAAGCTTCAAAGTTTTTACCAGTTGTGATGATTGGTGCTTTGATTTTACGTGACAATTCAGTGATCACTTCACCAGCTTTAACACCACCGTAACCAGCATAGATAACTGGACGTTCAGCATTGTTCAAGATTTCAACAGCTTTGTCGATTTCAACTTCGTTCAAAGCAGGAGCGATGAATGAACGCTCGTATGAACCTGATCCATAGTATGAGTTTTCGTCGATTTCTTGGAAACCGAAGTTTACTGGGATTTCAACAACAGCTGGACCTTTTTTAGAAACTGCAGCACGGCAAGCTTCGTCAATAACTTTTGGCAATTGCTCAGCGTAAGCTACACGTTTGTTATATACAGCGATACCGTTGTACATTGGGTTTTGGTTCAATTCTTGGAAAGCATCCATGTTCAATTCGTTAACTGGACGTGATCCAAGGATCGCTAGGAATGGAGTGTTATCCATAGCTGCATCGTAAACACCGTTAATCAAGTGAGTCGCACCTGGACCACCTGAACCAACTGCAACCCCGATTGAGCCGCCGAATTTAGCTTGCATAACCGCTGCAAGAGCACCTGTTTCTTCGTGGCGAACTTGCAAGAAACGGATATCTTTGTCTTCAGCCAAAGCGTCCATCAATGAGCTGAGTGTTCCTGATGGGATACCGTAGATTGTATCTACGCCCCATGTTTTCAATACATTAAGCATTGCTGCAGATGCAGTAATTTTCCCTTGAGTCATAATGATAACTCTCCTTCAAATATTTTTAAATCTACTAAAAAAGGTTTCATATAGTTTTTGAAAACGTTTCAGTAAATTTTACACTACTAATTTATCACATTTATTTTGACTTTACTAAGAATCTGCTCAGAAGTTTTTATTCTCTATTACAGTACAGTTTGAAAACGTTTTTAGTTTCTGTTTTATAATATTCAATGAAAATCAAAGAGCAAACTAGGAAGCTAATCGCAGGTTGCTCAAATCACAGCTTTAAGGTTGCAGATAAAGCTGACGTGGTTTGAAGAGATTTTCGAAGAGTATAAAAAGCGAGCAAGCCCGCTTTTAATCTATTTTACTAAAGTTTAAGAGAAGGGAACTGGTCAGCACAGATACAGAACTAAAGGCCATGGCTAGACCTGCCAGTTCTGGGTTGAGAGCCAGTCCAACACCTGAAAAGACTACTGCTGCAATCGGAATTCCGGCGACATTGTAGATAAAGGCCCAGAAAAGATTGAGCAGAATACGATGAAAGGTTTTCTTACTCATGTCAAAGGCACGAACCACTCCTAGGAGGTTATTAGTTGTCAACACCAAATCTGCTGACTCGATGGCAATATCTGTTCCAGCTCCCATAGCAATCCCCACATCTGCTACACTGAGAGCAGGAGCATCATTGATTCCGTCCCCAACAAAGGCTACTTTTCCAGCCACTTGTAGCTTATGGATTTCATGGGCTTTTTCTTCTGGTAAGACACCTGCAATGACCTCTTCGATTCCGATCTGATCGGCAATAGCACGCGCCACACCTGCATTGTCTCCTGTCAGCATGACTGTTTTAAGACCTCGTTTTTTCAGCTGACTGATGGCAAGCTTGGCATTTTCCTTAGGAATATCTTGCAGAGCAAGCAAGCCTTTGATTTCATTGTCAACAGCCAAGAACACAACTGTCTTAGCTTCTTTTTCTAGTTGTTCTAGTTTTTCTTGATAAATGCTAGAAATATCCATGCCATCCAGCATTTTAGCATTTCCAAGCAAAACTTGTTTTCCATTGATTTGCCCTGAAACACCTTTTCCGTGCAAGGCTTGGAAATTTTCAACAGTGTGAAACTCAAGTCCAGCTTCACTCGCTCGTTTCACAACGGCTTCAGCCAGTGGGTGTTGAGAAGCTTCTTCCAAGGAAGCTGCCAATCCAAGCACTTCTACTTCGTCGCCGATGATATCTGTGACCACAGGTTTCCCTTCAGTCAAAGTCCCGGTCTTATCAAAGACGATAGTTTGAACTTTCTGGATTTCCTGTAGAACCGTTCCATTTTTGAGGAGAACCCCCATCTTGGCACTACGACCTGTCCCCACCATAAGGGCTGTCGGTGTTGCAAGTCCCAAGGCACAAGGGCAGGCAATAATCAGAACTGCTACTCCATAGAGAAGCGAAGACACAAAGCTAGCTCCAAGCACGACTACACTATCCCTGAGCAAGACGAACCAAACCCAAAAGGTCACAATCCCTAAAATGACAACTGCTGGGACAAAAATCCCTGAAATCTTATCCGTCAAGTCCTGAATCGGCGCACGACTGGTTTGAGCTTTCTTCACAAAATCCACAATCTGAGCCAAAACAGTCTCTGAACCAACTTTTTCTGCTCTAAAAACAAGTGTTCCACTATTATTGATGGTTGAACCAATGACGGTATCTCCAACTGTCTTGTCCACAGGCAGACTCTCACCTGTCACCATAGACTCATCAATACTAGAGATACCTTCTACTACAACACCATCAACAGCAATCTTTTCACCGGGACGCACTCGAATCAGGTCACCTACCTTGACTTGGTCCAAGGGGACTTGAACATAGTTATCCTCACGCAAGACTTCTGCAGTTTTAGCCTGCAAGTCAAGTAATTTCTCCACAGCTTGGGAAGTATTTTTACGCATTTTCTCCTCAAAAACGGCTCCCATAAGAACGAAGAAGAAGATAAAGGCAGCACTTTCAAAGTAAACGGGGAGGCCAGCGAAGAGGGCAACTAAGCTATAGAAATAGGCCACTAGGGTTCCCAGAGCAACCAAGGTATCCATGTTGGCATTGTGCTTTTTAAAACTAGCCCAAGCACTTTGGATATAAGGACCACCTGCTACTAGCATAATCGGTGTTGTGGCTAAAAAGGTGCCCCAACGCATGACTTGGTGACTAATTCCTCCTGTCGACATCCCAATCATGAGGATCACAAGAGGCACAGTAAAGATACTAGTAATCCAAAAACGCTGTAAAAGTGATAAAGATTTTCGAGTCTTCTCAACAACTGTATAACTTCCCTTTTGCATCTTCATACCACAAGAAAATTCATGTTGACCTAATTCTTGAGGTGTAAAACGAATGACTTTCTCCTCATCTACGCCGATTGGTTCCAAGATGCCTTCTTCTTCAAACAGAATTTCCTTGTAACAGTTTGAAGGAGTAGCACGATGAAAGGTGATCTCAGCAGGAACTCCTTTTTGCAGTTGAATGTGGGCTGGATGGTAGCCTTTGTCTGCCGTGATACGGATTTTTTGAACACCATTTTCAAGACTTGCTTTTACAATTTCAGTCATATCATTCTCCTATTCTACAATCATCTTGCCGTGCATCATATTCATGCCACAAGAGAAACCATACTCTCCAGCCTGCTCAGGCGTGATTTCCACTATATACTCTTCCCCCATAGGCAGATCCGCATGGACACCAAAGTCTGGAAAAACAATTTGGTCCAGACAGGGTGAAGGGTCCTTACGGTCAAAGACAATGCGGGCTGGCACTGATTTCTTGAGGATAATCAACTCAGGCGTATAGCCCCCCATGACCTCCACTCGAATCTCTTGGTAGCCGTTTTTTTGCTGGGCCTTTTGTCCAGATTTTTCAGTTTTTTTGAAAAACCAAAACAAGATAAAGGCGATAAGGGCAATACAAACAATGGTTACAATACTATTTAACATGACGTCTCCTTTACATACAATTACATTTTACTTCTGTTACAGCGCTTGATTTCTTCTCAGAAATCACAGCTTCCAAGTCTTCCAAGTCAGCCTGAGTAAAATCACATTCAGCAATCAAATCAGCCAACAAGTTCTTAATCCTACGAGAACAAACCTTGTCCTTGATATCTTGAACAAGTAAATCCCGACTTTGGTCCAAAGTTAAAAGGGCTGAATAGACAAAGAACTTGCCTTCTTTTTTCCTTGTCAGACACTCTTTCTCAACCAAACGAGCCAAAAGAGTTTGAATGGTTGACTTGGACCAATCGAACCGCTCCGCCAGAACCCTAATCAAATCCGTACTGGTCTGCTCTCCTTGCATCCAAATAATCTTCATGACCTGCCATTCTGCATCTGAAATCTGCATAATCACACCTCCTAAATCTACATTTGTCGATTACAGTTATTAGTATACTTCAAAAATCTACATTTGTCAACTATGAAATTAATCTTTTCTTTAAAAAATAGAATTTTAATCATTTGATAAAGGATTTCCAGTCAAATATTACTATATAAACAATAAAAATATGCTATACTAAAGAAAAAAGAAAACAACCACTAGGGGTGCGTAAAGCTGAGATTAACGACTGTTAGACCCTTTGACTCAATCTAGGTAATGCTAGCTGATGGAAGTGGAAATGATAATGGGGACTAGCAGTCTTCTATTGCCTTCCTGAAACAAACTAGCTTGTTCTTAAGAATACAAACTTCAGTTGGTTGGGAGGTTTTAGATGACTTATTTACCCGTTGCTTTGACCATTGCAGGGACTGACCCTAGTGGTGGTGCTGGCATTATGGCTGACTTAAAGTCGTTCCAAGCTAGAGATGTCTATGGGATGGCCGTTGTGACCAGTCTTGTCGCTCAAAATACCAGAGGCGTTCAATTGATCGAGCACGTTTCTCCTCAAATGTTGAAAGCCCAATTGGACAGTGTCTTTTCGGATATCAAGCCTCAGGCTGTAAAAACTGGGATGTTGGCAACTACCGAAATCATGTAAAGCATCCAACCCTATCTTAAAATGCTGGACTGTCCCTACGTCCTTGACCCTGTTATGGTCGCTACGAGCGGAGACACCCTGATTGATACCAGTGCCAGAAGCTACCTAAAAACAAACCTACTTCCCCTTGCAACCATTATCACTCCGAATCTTCCTGAGGCAGAAGAGATTGTTGGTTTTTCAATCCATGATCCTGAAGACATGCAGCGTGCCGGTCGCCTGATTTTAAAAGAATTTGGTCCTCAGTCTGTAGTCATCAAAGGTGGTCATCTCGAAGGCGGTGCCAAAGACTTCCTCTTTACCAAGGACGAGCAATTTGTCTGGGAAAGTCCACGAATTCAAACCTGTCATACACATGGTACTGGATGTACCTTTGCTGCAGTGATTACTGCTGAACTAGCCAAGGGGAAAACCCTCTATCAAGCAGTCGATAAAGCCAAGGCCTTTATCACGAAAGCCATCCAAGACGCCCCTCAACTCGGTCATGGTTCTGGTCCAGTCAACCATACAAGTTTTAAAGATTAAAAAAACTCTCTAGTTCCCGCCTTAAGGGAATTAGAGAGTTTTTATAATCTTCGAAAATCTCTTCAAACGACGTCAGCTTTATCTGCAACCTGCGACTAGCTTCCTAGTTTGCTCTTTGATTTTCATTGAGTATTAATTAAAAAATAATGTCATCCAACTTTGTCAAAAAGGCTTGCGTTTTTGCCTCTATATCTTCTGCCTGCATCAAATCACGTACGACAGCTACACCAGCTATACCCGTGCCGATAAGCTGGTCAATGTTCTCTGACGTCAAGCCTCCGATAGCAACTACTGGAATGGCGACCCTTTGACAAATTGTTTTCAAGGTTGAAATCAGGGTGATAGGCGCATTTTCCTTGGTCGTAGTCGGGAAAATGGCTCCTGTCCCCAAGTAATCCGCACCTCCTTCTTCTGCCTCGAGGGCTCTTTTTACAGTTTTAGCTGTGACACCAAGTATTTTGTCAGGGCCCAAGACTTGTCGGGCAACCGAAACTGGTAGTTCATCGTCTCCGATATGCAGACCAGCAGCATCAACCGCAAGACAAACATCCAAACGATCATCGATAATCAAGGGTACCTGATAGTCATCTGTTATTTCCTTGACTTCTTTTGCCAGTTGATAATATTGATTGGTTGTGAGATTTTTTTCTCGTAATTGGACTATGGTAACCCCTGAACGGCAAGCCGTCTCAATCTTTTCAAGAAAGCTTTCCAAGGAATCTTGGTAGCGGTTGGTTACCAGATACAGTCTAAGCGCCTCTCTATTCATAAATATCTCCTTTAATGGCATCTAGCCAGTTTTCATCTCTTTTGAGGAGCGAAAGCTGATTGAGTACTTGGTAGCGAAAATCTTCCAATCCCATTCCTTGAACAACTATTCTCTCAGCAGAGATATTGAGATAAGAGACTGCTAGACACGAAGCTTCAAATCCAGTCTTGCCTTGGCTGAGAAAAACGGCTGTCAAGGCTCCAACCAAGTCTCCTGTCCCTGTTATCCAGTCTAATTCTGCACAACCATTTCCCAGTACAGCGACCTGATTCTCTGAAACGATGAGATCCTTGGGGCCTGTGACTAAGAATGACATACCTGGATAGGTCTGACACCAGTCTTTCAAGACTTGAAGTAAATCCTCAGTTTCTTGATCTTTAGCACTAGCATCGACCCCGACTCCATGATGTTTTAAGCCAACAAGACTTCGAATTTCCGACATATTTCCTTTAAGGATCGTAGGTCTATAGTCTAAAAGGTCTTTAACTAAGCTCTTACGAATGGATGAAGCTGTTACGCCAACCGCATCTACTACTATTGGGAGACAAACTTTATCTGCATAAGAAGCTGCCATACGGATTGCTTTTTCCTTCTCAGCTGACAAATGCCCCAAATTGATGAAGAGTGCCTGGCTTTGCTTAGTAAAATCAAGAACCTCACGGGAATCATCTGCCATAACTGGTTTACATCCCAGAGCCAAAATCCCATTTGCCAGCATCTCACAAGAAATCTCATTGGTGATGCAGTGAATTAGGGAACTAGAGCCTAGAGGAAAGGGATTTGTAAATGCCTGCATCAGTCTATCCTTTCACTGAAAAAATATCCTTGCACTTTTTTAAAGAATTCCTGCTTGATTAAAAATCGAAAGGCAATAAAGGAAATCACTGTACCAATCAAGGTTGCTCCGAAAAATCGAGGAGTGTAGATAAACCAGCTAAGCTTAGCAGCCGATCCTGTAAAAAGTACCATAACAGGATAAGAAACAATAGAACCAATAATACCTGTTCCCAAAATTTCTCCTAGAGCAGAATAGTGAAATTTCCGACCGTACTTATAAAAGAGACCTGCAAGAAGGGCTCCA
>CABTAV010000073.1:0-8723 GCA_902482895.1 uncultured Streptococcus sp.
CTCTCCCTGTCGCTCTTGGATAATGGTCACAATACGGTCAAAAATTTCTTTTTCTGTCATCTCTTTTATTCTCCTGAAAATTCACGCGCAGTCTGGGCAACTACGCCTGTTTCTAGCATGGTACGAATCTGGCGAATCGTACTATAAACAGCCTTGGCATCACTTGAGCCATGAGTCTTGACAACAGGTGCCTTGACACCAAACAAGACCGCTCCACCAACATCTGAGTAGTTGAGCTGTTTCTTCAAACCTCTGAGGCTGTCCTTGAGAAGGAGGGCACCTAGTTTCTCTCGAAGACCTCCACCTGTAATAGCGGTCTTGAGCAAGCCCATGATTCCCATAGCTGTCCCTTCGATGGATTTGAGCACAGCGTTTCCCGTGAAACCATCTGCCACGACAACATCCGCAACGCCATTCATCAAATCACGTGCTTCCACGTTTCCGATAAAGTTCAAACTTTCATCAGCCGCTAGTAATTCGTAAGTTTCCTTACGAAGCGGGTCACCCTTGCTACTCTCTGTTCCATTATTGAGCAAACCAACACGTGGTTGCGCAATTCCACGAACATTTTTAGCATAGAAGGAACCTAGAACCGCGTATTGATGGAGGTGCTGGGCTGTATTTTCCGCATTGGCACCGAGGTCCAGCATGTCAAAACCTTTTCCATCTACAGTCGGCAAAGTCGACATAAGTCCAGGACGATCGATGTTCTTGATACGACCCACGATGAAAAATCCTGCTGCTAGTAAGGCACCTGTATTCCCAGCCGAAAGAACAGCGTCTGCTTCACCCTCTTTGACAGCCTTGGCTGCCAATACCATACTGGCATTTTTCTTCTTCCGAATAGCTCTCGTAGGTTCATCGTCTGAATCGATCTTTTCATCCGTATGGATAATGCTAACACGCTCTGTCGCTGTCAGATATTGCTTGATTTTGCTTTCATCTCCATAGAGTTGAACCTCAATATCTGAAAAGTCAGCCAGGGCTTGATTGACACCCTCAACGATGGCCTGAGGTGCGTAATCTCCCCCCATGGCATCTACTGCGATTTTTTTCATTTGTTTTCCTCTTTTAGTAATTGACCCCAGTCTGCTAGGGAATCAATAAATTTCTTTGATTTTAGGTGAATCCCCACGTACTCTTCGTAGAGCTGATCCATAAATTGGCGTAGCTCTTGCTTAATTTCAGGCTTGAGCGAAATGGTCTCCAAGGTCTCAAAATCAATGGCTTGAAATTGATTGAGCAGATAAGGGATGTTGGGATTGATATGGCAACGTCTCTCATCCTCATGATAATGCTCTGGACAGAGGCAGGCTCCATATTTAAAAGAAAAGTCAAAGGCCTGACCCACCCGATGGCAAAAGACACACTCATTAAAATTGAGACTGATTCCAAATCGAGTCAAGATTTGAATTTCAAAAATATTAGTCAAAACCTGATAATCCAAGCCCGCTTCCATCAACTCCAAAGTCTTTTGCAAAAAAGCAAACAAGGGAGCATCCTGCTGATTGTCCTGCAAACTCGCATCTGCAAGAGCAGCCACATAGGTCGCATAGGCCATGACAAAGAGGTCACTATTAATCTTGGGAAAGGTCATCACCTCATGATAGTCCTCGATGTAGCTGAGCCCGTCATCATTGATTCGCAAGAGAAATCGTGCCAGCACCAAGGGTTGAATAACAGGAGCTAGCTTGGACTGACCAGCGTGTTTGACGAAAAACATGCGCTTGCCAGCCTGCTCTGTAAAAATCTTGACTAGCTTATCATCCTCACGAAAGTTACGATTGTAGAGCACCAAGCCTTGACTCGCGATAGACTGAATCATGCTTCTCTCATGTACTCCTCAAGTCGTTTCATGGCTTCTTTGATAGTCTCCATGCTGGCTGCATAAGACAGACGAACATAGCCTTCCCCGTAACGCCCAAAGGCGGCACCAGGGATAAAGGCAACGGCCTTCTTCTGAGCAAAATCCTTCAGAAAAGCAAAGGAATCTTGATTGTAGCCCGCTGGAATCTTAGCAAAGATATAGAAGGCCCCGTCTGGTTTGATAATCTCAAAACCAAGAGCAGTCATTTTCTCGATGATATAATCTCGACGCTGGATGTATTCCTTCTTCATAGGATCCGCATCGTTTTTACCCGCCGTCAAGGCTTCCACCGCAGCGTGTTGAGCCATGGTATTCGCGGCAGTAACCAAATACTGGTGACTCTTGATTAATTGGGCTGTGAAGGCCGCAGGAGCGAAAATCAGCCCCAAACGCCAACCTGTCATAGCATGCGATTTAGACAAACCATTGATAATAATAGCCTGGTCTCTCAACATAGTTCCCAAAGATACATGGGCTTCGCCTGTATAGGTCAATTCTGAGTAAACCTCATCACAGACAACGAAAATCTCGTACTTACGTAAAACAGCTGCCAAGGCCTCCAACTGCTCTCGACTATAGGTAATTCCTGTCGGATTGGCTGGATAGTTGAGAATTACCGCCTTGAGCTTGTCTCCTTGCTCCAAAATGGCCTTTTCCAACATCTCAGGAGTCAAGACAAACCCATTTTCAGTCGTATCAATCTCAACAATCTCTGCCCCAACTAGATTGACAATCGGTTCATAGCCTGGATAGGCAGGAGCTGGCAAGAGCACCTTGTCTCCCTCTTCCAAAATAGCTGTCAAAGTAGCAGATAAGGCCTCTGTCGCCCCAATTGTAACCAAGATTTCATTTTCAGGAGCATAGTCCAGTTGGTACTTTTCCTTAACAAAGTCACTGGCTACCTGACGTAGAGTCAGCAGACCACTCATCCCTGTATAGTAGGATTGGTTCTGGTCAATCGCTCGCTTGGCTGCCTCCTTGACATGATCTGGCGTTGTAAAATCAGGTTCCCCCAAGGTCAAACGCAAGACCCCAGGAATCTCCGAAATAGCCTGGTCAAACTGACGAATCAACGAAACTTGAATCTTATCTAACTGTTTATTAAAGCGCTTAGTTAAGTCCATAGATGCCTCCTACTTTCAAAACATATCTCTATTATACTACAAAAGCCCCCCGACCGCAAAAATACATTAGAGAATAGCTTTCCACTTTCTATTTTACTTTTCCTCTTTACAGGTCTATAATGGTAACAGATTCTATTTGGAGGTTTTTATGTCATTTCTATCCAAAAATGGAGCAGGCATCTTGGCCTGCCTTCTCATTTCCATTCTATCTTGGTACTTAGGTGGATTCTTCCCTGTTATTGGCGCGCCTGTCTTTGCTATTTTTATGGGAATGCTTCTTCATCCCTTTCTCTCATCCTATAAACAACTGGATGCTGGATTGACCTTTAGTTCTAAAAAATTGCTCCAGTATGCCGTTATCTTGCTTGGTTTTGGTCTCAATATCTCGCAAGTCTTCGCAGTTGGACAATCTTCACTCCCTGTCATCCTGTCTACCATTTCAATAGCCTTGATTGTTGCCTACCTCTTCCAACGTTTCTTTGCACTGGACACAAAACTGGCTACCTTGATTGGAGTAGGTTCTTCCATCTGTGGGGGCTCTGCCATTGCAGCGACAGCGCCCGTTATCCATGCCAAGGAAAAGGAAGTAGCCCAAGCCATTTCCGTTATCTTTTTCTTCAATGTCTTGGCTGCGCTCATCTTTCCAACCCTAGGTACCTGGCTTCATCTATCCAATGACGGCTTCGCCCTCTTTGCAGGTACTGCGGTCAATGACACTTCCTCTGTAACGGCTACTGCCAGCGCCTGGGACAGTCTCTACCAGACCAATACCCTCGAATCCGCAACCATTGTCAAACTCACACGAACCCTAGCTATCATCCCTATCACTCTCTTTCTCTCCTATTGGCAAAGTCGTGAGCAAAAAAATAAGCAAGGATTGCAACTGAAAAAAGTCTTCCCACTTTTTATTCTTTACTTTATCCTTGCATCTCTTCTAACCATCCTTCTGACTTCTCTCGGTGTATCCAGTAGTTTCTTTACCCCTCTCAAACAACTCTCCAAATTCCTCATTATCATGGCCATGAGTGCTATCGGTCTCAAAACAAATCTGGTAACCATGATTAAATCCAGCGGAAAATCCATTATTCTCGGAGCCGTCTGCTGGATAGCCATCATTCTCACCAGTCTTGGGATGCAGACCCTTATCGGCATTTTCTAACACTCTTCGAAAATCTCTTCAAACCACGTCAACGTCGCCTTGCCGTATATATGTAACTGACTTCGTCAGTCTTATCTACAACCTCAAAACAGTGTTTTGAGCAGCCTGCGGCTATTTTTCTAGTTTGCTCTTTAATTTTCATTGAATATAATACAAAAGGTAGCCCACCAGCTACCTTTTCTTATGCTTCCTCAATCAAGCGAGTATGTTCTCTCTTGACGCAACGATTCATCACGATGTCATCGCATCCACCAGCACGCAAGATTTCTTCCGCTTCTAGACTTTCAAGTCCCAACTGTGCCCAAAAAATCTTGGCATCAGCCTTGAGAAAATCACGCGCCACATCTGGCAAAAACTCACTGCGCCGGTAAACATTAACAATATCTACAGGAAAAGGAATCTCTGCTAGGCTAGCATAAGCCTTTTCACCCAAGATTTCACCACCTTCTACCTTGGGATTGACTGGGATGATTTTATAACCCCGAGCCTGCATTTCCTTGGTCACTCGATTGCTAGTTGTTTCTTCACGGTCTGATAACCCCACTACAGCAAGGGTTTTACTCGTTGCGAGATACTGACGAATCACACCATCACTTGGATTGATAAATTCTTGACTCATAGAAATCCTCCTTTTTCATCAGTATAGCATATTTTGAAAAGGCTTGCAGATTTTGGCTACAAAAAAGCTCCTAGCAGTTCACTTCTGCTAGGAGTATGTTTTATTCTAAGTGAAAACTTAAATCTTTTTCTCTATACTGAAAAGTGGAGAAAGTGGGCGTTTTTCATGGATACGCACAATAGCATCCCCTAAGAGATGAGCGATTGAAATCTGCTCAATCTTATCGATCAAACGCTCTTCTGGGAGATAGATGGTATCCAAAACAACCAATTTCTTGATAGCTGATTTTTGGATATTGTCCATAGCAGGACCAGAAAGAACTGGGTGCGTACAGCTTGCATAGACTTCAACAGCACCAGCTTCCGCAAGTGCATCTGCCGCATGACAAATCGTTCCAGCAGTATCAATCATATCATCAATCAAGATACAAGTCTTGCCTTCGACCTTACCGATGATGTTCATGACTTCACTAGTATTCATCTTATCAACACTACGACGTTTGTCAATGATAGCAATAGATGTTTTCAAAAATTCTGCCAACTTACGAGCACGAGTCACCCCTCCATGGTCTGGGCTGACAACCACATAGTCAGAACCAACCATGCCACGACGCTCAAAATAATCCGCAATCAGAGGAGCTCCCATCAAATGATCCACAGGAATATCAAAGAATCCTTGAATCTGCGCAGCATGCAAGTCGATGGTCAATAAACGATCTACTCCAGCTACTTCAAGCATATTTGCGACAAGTTTTGAAGTGATTGGCTCACGCGCTCTCGCCTTTCTATCCTGACGTGCATACCCATAGTAAGGCATGACAACATTGACAGATTCTGCACTCGCACGCTTCAAAGCATCTACCATAATCAAAATTTCAAGCAGATTGTCATTTACAGGCGAACTAGTTGATTGTAGGATAAAGACGTGTTTCCCACGGATTGATTCTTCGATGTTGACCTGAATCTCTCCATCTGAAAATTGGCGAACACTTGATTTCCCCAACTCTATCCCAATCTCCTGCGCCACACGTTTTGCCAATTCTTGATTAGAAGAAAGGGCAAACAGCTTTAAATCAGAAAAAGACATGATTTCCTCCGGTATATATGTATCGCTTGTGCTTTTCACAAGATTTTCCATCTACCATTGTAGCGCTTTTTACACTATTTTTCAATCAAAAATAAAAGAAGGGCACCATATTTGTACCCTTGCATCATTCTTTTAAAAAATATTCTAGTTCATCAACTCATTGTGCTTCTCAACAAAGCGATAAGCCTGATAAAAACCATAAAGTGTAATAGCCGTAACCACTGGAATCGCTAAGGGCAACTCTGTCTCTAATTCTACAAAAGGAGAATTAAACAAGAAGTGAGTTCCCAAGGCTAAACCTAGGAAAATAAGCCCCTGTTTCTTGCCAACCTTCTGTCCTTTATAGACTCTGTAAAGCAAGTAAACACCTACTACAGCTAGACCTGAAAAAGTCCAGTGAGAGGCAATTCCTGAGATGATACGCTCTAAAATTCTCGAAATAGTAAAGTCAAAGCCCTCTGGCAAATCCGTACGAATGTAGCCAATATCCTCAATCATTTGAAATCCCAAACCAGAAGCAATCCCTAGTAAAAACAAAGATTTTAATTTTCGCACAGGAATCAAAGCTAAAACAAAGACAAGTGGCAATAATTTCAAGGGTTCTTCTACTAAAGGAGCCACAATAGCACTTTCAAAGGCATTTAAAAATGCACTATCTGGGAAAAGAATATCCAGTAAATCATGGATATAGGTATTAGCAAAGCTAGATAGCCAGCCTGAAAGGAACATCCCTCCCAATAAAGACAAGATCAAGGCATTCTTTGGCAATTCCCATTTTTCCCCAATACGGAAAAGGAAATAAAGAGCCGGAATCATGTAAAAGAGAGCTAGAAAGATAGAAACTCCCATGAGTCCATATTCCGCACCTGACATAGAACCGTCCGTATAATAGATGGTTTCATATTGTACACCAATACATAGCAATAAAATAAAAATAAATAAAATACTGTTTTTCTTCATACACTTTCTTTTTAAATGAATTTTTTACAATTCTACGACTGTCATACTTCCTGTATCCACATCATAAATGGCACCAGAAATAATGACATCATCTGGTATTAGGGGGGACTCGATAAGGAGTTGCATGTCCTCACGTACACTCTCCTCTATATCTTGAAAGGGCAAGAAGTCCTGGTCTGACACATCGACACCTAGTTCCTCTTTTAAATACTCCTGAAAAGGGCCATTTTCAAAGGTCTGAGCACCACAGTCTGTATGGTGCAGCACCACAATCTCTCTTGTTCCCATCTGTTGCTGGGAAATCACCAGCGAACGAATCATGTCCTCAGTCACTCGACCACCTGCATTCCGCAAGATATGAGCATCCCCAAGTGCCAATCCCAAAGCTTGCGCAACGTGCAGACGAGAGTCCATACAGGTCACAATGGCTACTCTGGTTTTGGGTTTAAGTGGCAGATTTAACTGCCCATGTAGGGCAACATAAGCCTGATTGGCTTGCATAAACTGTTCAAAATACGACACGATTCCCTCCTCGAAAATTTGATAGTCAAATATTTCTCCTATCTTATCATTTTTAAGAGGATTTGTCACGGATTATGCAAAGACCTTTTTCAAAACTTCCTGAATGGTTGTCACACCAATGACCTGAATTTCCTTAGGCGGAGTGATTCCTGTCAAAGAATTTTTCGGTACATAAATCTTAGTAAATCCCAGTTTAGCAGCTTCGTTAATGCGTTGTTCGATACGATTCACGCGCCGAATCTCTCCTGTCAAGCCCAATTCTCCTACAAAACATTCCTGAGGATTAGTTGGCTTGTCTTTGTAGCTCGAAGCAATGGCAACCGCAACGGCTAAGTCAATGGCAGGTTCATCCAATTTGACACCGCCAGCAGATTTGAGATAGGCATCCTGATTTTGCAAAAGAAGCCCTGCCCGCTTTTCTAAAACAGCCATAATCAGACTCGCACGATTAAAATCAAGCCCTGTCGTAGTACGCTTAGCATTTCCAAACATGGTTGGCGTCACCAAGGCCTGAACCTCCGCCAAAATCGGACGCGTCCCTTCCATGGTCACAACGATTGACGAGCCAGTTGCTCCATCCAAACGCTCCTCTAGGAAAACCTGACTCGGATTGAGGACCTCAACCAAGCCACCTGACTGCATCTCAAAAATCCCAATCTCATTAGTGGAGCCAAAACGGTTTTTGACCGCTCTTAAAATACGAAAGGTATGGTGACGCTCCCCTTCAAAGTAAAGCACCGTATCCACCATATGCTCCAACATACGAGGCCCAGCCAAGGTTCCTTCCTTGGTCACATGACCTACGATAAAGATGGCAATGTTATTGGTCTTAGCTAGCTGCATGAGCTCAGCAGTTACCTCACGCACCTGAGAAACAGACCCCTGCACCCCTGAAATCTCAGGAGACATAATAGTCTGGATAGAGTCAATAATGAGGAAGTCTGGCTGGATGCGCTCCACCTCTGCTCGAACACTCTGCATATTGGTCTCTGCATAGAGATAAAACTCACTATCAATATCACCCAAGCGCTCTGCTCGTAACTTAATCTGCTGGGCAGATTCCTCCCCACTAACATAGAGAACAGTCCCCACTTGAGACAACTGGGTTGAGACTTGTAGTAGAAGCGTTGATTTCCCGATTCCAGGATCCCCACCAATGAGGACAAGACTTCCCGGTACCACTCCGCCTCCAAGTACACGGTTGAATTCTTCCATCTCCGTTTTGGTTCGATTGACGTTGATTGAAGTCACCTCAGCCAGTTTCATGGGCTTGGTTTTCTCACCTGTCAAGGACACACGCGCATTCTTTACCTCGGCAACCTCAACCTCTTCTACAAAAGAAGACCAAGACCCACAGTTGGGGCAACGTCCCAGATATTTAGGGGA
>CABTAV010000074.1:0-8488 GCA_902482895.1 uncultured Streptococcus sp.
AATTCCACCATAAAAATCCGTTTTAGACTAATTTCCACTTTGGTTGGGCAAGTGGAAGTTACTTTGAGAAGTTACCGTTTGGTGAGCGAAATTATTAAACGAGATAGATTCTTGATTTTTTACTAAAATCTTGATAGAATATTTATATTAAATCCTTGTCAGAGCAGGGGTTTTTTATTGAAAGGATTTTATCATGTCAAAGAAACTCAATCGTAAAAAACAATTACGAAATAGCCTCCGTCGCGCAGGTGTTTTTTCAAGTACTGTGACTAAGGTTGTAGAAGAGACAAAAAAAGTCGTAAAACGTGCAGAACAGTCAGCAAGCCAAGCTGGTAAGGCTGTTTCTAAAAAGGTTGAACAAGCAGTGGAAGCTACCAAAGAGCAAGCTCAAAAAGTAGCCAATTCTGTAGAAGATTTTGCAGCAAACTTGGGTGGACTTCCACTTGACCGTGCCAAAACTTTCTATGATGAAGGAATCAAGTCTGCATCAGATTTTAAAAACTGGACTGAAAAAGAACTCCTTGCCTTGAAAGGAATCGGACCAGCTACTATTAAGAAATTGAAAGAAAATGGTATCAAGTTCAAGTAATCTTTCTTGAGCCTTGCATTTCCGAAAAAATCTTGCTACAATAGAGCCATTAGAGGTGTTTTGAATCCCGCATTTTACAGAAAGTGGCGGTGCTGAGAAGTCCACAAATGTGTCAAAACTAGTTGCTGATGGATGAAAAATTGAAATAAAAGTGTCTTTTTGTTTTAAAGACGAGAGTTGCGGGCTTGGCCCGAAATTGGGTGGTACCGCGGATAAACACATTCGTCCCTGTCATGTAGATGGCAGGGGCGATTTTTTGTGTCTTAGGCAAAGGAGGTTGTTATGAAACAATCATTTAAAACTAATAAACTATACTATGGCTTTCCTGTTTTTATTTTAGGATATCAAGATCAGAATTTTGGATATAACATCACGACCTGTAGTTCCTCTTATAGTCTAGGAGATTGGATTGTGATTGGAGTCGTTGCGAGAGAGAATGTTGCAGAGCAAATTAAACATTATCAAAAATTTACTGTGAATATTCCTGATGAAAATATCATGCTCGAGATGGAGCAGGCTGGTTTTATCAGTCATCAGGAGAAATTGGAACGTTTGGGAGTGCATCATGAAATTTCTGAACGAACTCAGGCACCGATTTTAGAGGATTGTCCAGTCGTTTTGGATTGTCAGGTGGATCGGATTATCGAGGAAGATGGAATCTGCCATATCTTTGCTAAGATTGTTGAGCGACTTGTTGACCCAGAACTTTTGGATGAAAAGGGGCATTTTAGAAATGAACTGTTTGCCCCAACATATTTCATGGGAGATGGATATCAGCGCGTCTATCGTTATCTGGACAAGCGTGTAGATATTAAGGGGAGCTTCATCAAAAAAGCGAGGAAGAAGGATGACAAGAGCTGAGTTACCAGAACGCTTGGAAACAGAGCGTCTGGTCTTACGAGTCCGTACAGTGGCGGATGCAGAGGATATCTTTGACTATGCTAGTCTCCCAGAAGTTTCTTACCCAGCAGGTTTTCCACCTGTCAAGACCTTGGAAGATGAGATTTATTACCTAGAACATATCCTTCCCGAGCGCAATCAAAAGGATAATCTCCCAGCAGGCTATGGAATTGTTGTCAAAGGGACTGATAAAGTCATTGGTTCTGTTGACTTCAATCACCGTCATGCGGACGATGTGCTAGAGCTTGGCTATACCTTGCATCCAGACTATTGGGGTCGAGGTTATGTACCAGAAGCAGCGCGTACCTTGATTGACTTAGGCTTTAAAGATTTGGGTCTTCACAAGATTGAATTGACTTGTTTTGGATACAATGTCCAAAGTCAACGAGTCGCGGAAAAGCTTGGCTTTACCCTCGAAGCTCGCATAAGAGACCGCAAAGATGCTCAAGGGAACCGCTGTGATAGTCTGATATATGGTTTGCTGAGGAGTGAGTGGGAGGTGATTTGATGCATCTTTTCATTATTGGGGCTCCGGCTTCTGGGAAAATGACGATTGGTCAAGAGTTATCTCGACTGACAGATGCTACCCTCTTTTATAACCATCAAGCCATCGATTTTGCACTAGAAATCTATCAGGATTATACAGAGGAGATGTGGGAATTTGTTCGTGGAATGACCTTTTCTTTCCTTGGAGCAAGTGCAAGAAATCAGCGATCAGTAATTTTAACTGACGTAATTGATTTTTCAAATCAGTACCAGCTGATGTATTTAAAGCAAATTCAGGATTTATTGGATAATTTTCATCAAGAGATTCTGTTTGTTGAATTGGAAACAAGTTTTGAAGAGCGTTTACGTCGAAATCGAACGGAGAACCGGTTGAAGCACAAGCCCTTGAAACGACATATTGAGGTATCTGAAAGAGAAATTTTGGAGACCACTGAAACACTTCAATTAAATTCCCAACATCAACCGAATGAGTTGCACCATTACTTTAAAATAAATAATACGAATTTGTCTGCAGAAGAAGCTGCTAAGCAAATTCAAAATAAAATGAATACAATAGAGAAAGGACAAACACATGTCTAAAGAACTTTCACCTAAATACAATCCAGCCGAAGTTGAGGCTGGTCGTTACCAAAAATGGCTTGACGCTGATGTTTTCAAGCCTTCAGGAGACCAAAAGGCTAAGCCTTATTCAATCGTGATTCCACCACCAAACGTAACTGGTAAACTTCACCTTGGTCACGCTTGGGATACGACTTTGCAAGATATCATCATCCGTCAAAAACGCATGCAAGGTTTCGATACGCTTTGGCTTCCTGGTATGGACCACGCTGGTATTGCCACTCAGGCTAAGGTTGAGGAGCGCTTGCGTGGAGAGGGAATTACACG
This sequence comes from uncultured Streptococcus sp., assembly GCA_902482895.1. Lineage (GTDB taxonomy): Bacteria > Bacillota > Bacilli > Lactobacillales > Streptococcaceae > Streptococcus. The sequence goes on from CABTAV010000074.1 coordinate 2,882, forward strand.
TTATGACCTAGGTCGTGAAAAATTCCTCGACAAGGTCTGGGAATGGAAAGACGAATATGCTACTACTATCAAGGAACAGTGGGGCAAGATGGGGCTCTCTGTAGACTACTCTCGTGAGCGTTTCACCCTTGACGAAGGTTTGTCAAAAGCCGTTCGTAAGGTCTTTGTGGATCTTTACAAGAAAGGCTGGATTTATCGTGGTGAATTCATCATCAACTGGGACCCAGCAGCTCGCACAGCACTTTCTGATATCGAGGTTATCCACAAGGACGTCGAAGGCGCCTTCTACCACATGAATTACATGCTGGAAGACGGTTCACGCGCCCTTGAAGTTGCCACAACTCGTCCTGAGACTATGTTTGGGGACGTTGCCGTTGCGGTCAATCCGGAAGACCCACGCTACAAGGATTTGATTGGTAAAAACGTCATCCTTCCAATCGCTAATAAATTGATTCCAATCGTTGGGGACGAACACGCAGACCCTGAGTTTGGTACGGGTGTCGTGAAAATCACACCTGCCCACGATCCAAACGACTTCTTGGTTGGTCAACGTCATAATTTGCCACAAGTTAACGTCATGAACGACGACGGAACTATGAACGAGCTTGCCTTCGAATTTGCAGGCATGGACCGTTTTGAAGCTCGTAAGGCAGTCGTTGCTAAACTGGAAGAAATCGGTGCCCTTGTTAAAATCGAAAAACGTGTCCACAGTGTTGGTCACTCAGAACGTACCGGTGTTGTAGTTGAACCACGCTTGTCTACTCAATGGTTTGTTAAGATGGATCAATTGGCCAAAAATGCTATTGCTAACCAAGATACAGAAGACAAGGTAGAATTCTACCCACCTCGTTTCAACGATACCTTCCTCCAATGGATGGAAAATGTCCACGACTGGGTAATCTCTCGTCAGCTCTGGTGGGGTCACCAAATCCCTGCTTGGTACAATGCTGAAGGTGAAATGTACGTCGGTGAAGAAGCTCCCGAAGGCGACGGATGGACTCAGGACGAAGATGTCTTGGATACTTGGTTCAGTTCTGCCCTTTGGCCATTCTCAACAATGGGTTGGCCTGATGTCGACTCAGAAGACTTCAAACGTTATTATCCAACATCAACTTTGGTGACTGGTTATGATATTATCCCGTTCTGGGTATCTCGAATGATTTTCCAAGGTTTGGAATTTACTGGCAAATCGCCATTCAAAAATGCATTGATTCATGGTCTGATTCGTGACGAGGAAGGCCGTAAGATGTCTAAATCACTGGGCAATGGGATTGATCCGATGGATGTTATTGATAAGTACGGAACAGATAGCCTGCGTTGGTTCCTTTCAAACGGTTCTGCACCAGGGCAAGACGTGCGCTTCTCTTACGAGAAAATGGATGCTTCATGGAACTTCATTAACAAAATCTGGAACATCTCTCGCTACATCCTCATGAACAATGAAGGCTTGACCCTTGAGCAAGCAACTGCCAATGTGGAAAAAGTTGCCAACAAGGAAGCTGGAAATGTTACAGACCGCTGGATTCTCCACAACCTCAACGAGACGATCGGAAAAGTCACTGAAAACTTTGATAAATTTGAGTTTGGTGTGGCTGGCCACATCCTCTACAACTTCATCTGGGATGAGTTTGCGGACTGGTACGTTGAGTTGACCAAGGAAGTCCTTTATAGCGACAATGAAGAAGAGAAAGTCATCACACGCTCTGTTCTCCTTTACACTCTGGACAAGATCCTTCGTCTCCTCCACCCAATCATGCCATTCGTGACAGAGGAAATCTTTGGACAAATCTCAGAAGGTTCTATCGTTACAGCAGAATACCCAACTGTCAACCCAGCCTTTGAAGACCTTGCGGCTCATACTGGTGTGGAAAGTCTCAAAGACTTGATCCGTGCCGTTCGTAATGCGCGTGCAGAAGTGAACGTAGCACCAAGCAAGCCTATCACCATCCTTGTTAAGACTAGCGATAGTGACTTGGAAGCCTTCTTTAACAGCAATGTCAATTACATCAAACGCTTCACAAATCCAGAACACTTGGAAATCGCATCAACCATCCCTGCGCCTGAACTTGCTATGTCAAGCGTCATCACAGGAGCAGAAATCTACCTGCCACTGGCAGACCTCCTCAATGTCGAAGAAGAACTGGCCCGTCTCGACAAGGAACTGGCTAAATGGCAAAAAGAACTGGACATGGTCGGTAAGAAGCTCTCTAACGAACGCTTCGTAGCCAACGCCAAACCAGAAGTCGTCCAAAAAGAACGCGACAAACAAGCCGACTACCAAGCTAAATACGATGCGACCGTCGCACGTATTGATGAGATGAAGAAGTTGGTGAAATAAACACAGAAACACGGTGATGAGCCGTGTTTTTTGGTATAATGAAATCAATATCTATTGATGGAGAAAGTGATGTCCAAACACCCTCATTATGAATTGTTAAATTTAATTGGCTACGGTCTTGCTAAGTTTGACAAGCTTTTTATAAAAGAATTTCAATGTTCTAGCAAGTCGGAGTTTTATCGCTATGTGGTTTCTCTGGGAGTTGCTGAAACAACTGGAGTTGTAAAAAATAGAATGGATTTATTTGATCCTTATTTTGACAATAATCGAAAAGGTTGGTGGCAGAAAGCTGAAGTTTACCGTTTTCGTAAAGATTTAATTGATATGATGTTTGGAAATGAAGATGTTCATAGTTATGCTGAAATCGTTAAAATGTTACTTGCCAGCGAAGGAAAGCGAACAGGCATTACTACCATTGAAAAACCAATTATTCGAACTAAATTCAAACGTCTACAAGAAACTGGAATGGAGGCTGAGAATTATTTTCTCCTTCATTTTGATAAAGAAGAAAAATTTCAAGGTGGACTATTGACCGATGCCCGTCTTTATGGTGATGGATATGACTTTCAAGTAGATGTTCAAGAGCATTCCTATCTTGCCGAAGTTAAAGGAATTCGAAAATCTAAGGGTCGCATTCGATTGACTGCCAGAGAATATGAAAAAGCCAAAGAGTTTAAATCAGATTTTATTTTATCCTTAGTTACTAACCTAGATGATATTCCCAAGCTAGTGTTAATCGATAATCCTTTAAAACATTTTGAGTTTAAAAAGAATATTATAAAAAATGAAATCATTGAATATAGAAGCTTAGAAGATTTGTATTAGTTCCCCCTTAACTTTTCTAGTTGAAAAAATGAGAAGTCTTGACAAGCCAACGTTTAAATGAACTGGAAATCAACGGTATTCGATTGACCAAGTTTAAAAATGAGGAAATCGGGATTGAATTCATCTGGATTGATACCGAAAACCCACCTCACGATGCTATCGGCTGGGTAGCAAAGAAATAAAAAGTTCGCTGTCTTTTTGTTTTGTGTTTTACAGTTTTTTCTTGACAAGTTTTTCTTTTTTATGGTACTCTTTATGCAACAAGTGTTGCGCAACTAATGTTGCGCAACTAATGTTGCGCGAAAGGAGTCTTATGCCACCAAAGGTTAAATTTAGTAAAGAGGCTATCATTTGGACAGCTTTACAATTGGTGAGAGAAGAGGGTATGACTAGTTTGACGGCTCGAGCATTAGCGGAGCAACTGGGAGCCACACCAAGAGTCATTTTTGGGCAATTTGCCAATATGGCCGAGTTACAAGCAGAGGTTATTAGTGCTGCGGAAATGGTCGTGGTGGAGTATATTCGTAAGGCCTTAGAAGATGAGAAGCCTTTTCGATCCGTCGGGGTTGCTTATATCCTTTTCGCCTCAAAAGAACCCCAACTCTTTCAATTGCTTTTCCAAAATCCCAGCAAAGATCCGATTCGTCGCTTTCAAGATTTTCTTCCCATGAAGGATCATAGTTACCAATTGGTTCTGGATTCGATCGTCGCAGACTATCCTTTGAATGTGGAGGAGGCTGGTCGCTTGTACCAGCATCTATTTATCTACTCGCACGGGATGGCCTCAATGGTTGCTTCTAGCATTTATCAATTCAGCATGGAAGAAGTGATTGGATTACTGACAGAGGTTTGTCAATCTCTCATCAAAGAAATGGTAGGAAAGAAATGATTCAACTAGAAAATGTGCACAAAAGTTACGGCCAAACCAAGGTTTTAAAAGGGATTGATTTGCAGATTCAAGACCAGGATGATGTGGTTATCCTCGGTCCTTCTGGATCAGGCAAGTCAACTCTCTTAAACGTTTTGTCAGGTTTAGAAAAGGTAGACGAGGGACATATCCTCATTCAAGGACAGGATTTAGCTCAACTCACAGATATTCAATTGACAGCCTTTAGACGTGAGAAGATTGCCTTTATTTTTCAGCAGTATTATTTATTGCCTAATCTAACAGTCAGACAGAATGTAAAGATGGGGGCAGATCTGGCAAACAATCATGATTTTTTGCAGATTATCGAGGATTTGGGACTTGGCGATAAGCTGGACAAGTATCCGAGTGAATTGTCAGGTGGGGAACAGCAGAGAGTCTCCATTGCTCGGGCCTTGGCCAAAAAGCCAGAGATTCTTTTCTTAGATGAGCCGACGGGAGCCCTGGATGAAGAAACGGGGCGCAAGATTCTCGACTATATCTGGGAGTTAAAGGAAAAGCTTGGTTTGACCCTCATCATGGTGACGCATAACCAAAATATTGCGGATATGGCAAGAACCATCATTCGTGTCAATAGTGGCAAGATTACCGAAGTTGTGACCAATGATCAGCCTCAGACTGCTTATGAGATTGGATGGTAAGCCATGTTTTCAGTAAAAGATATTCGAAAATTAGTTGTCGTCAGTATAATTGGGGCTTGTGCGGTCTTTGTGGCCAATCTCTTCTTGAATTTTTACTTGGACATCGAGCAGTTGGAGATTTCTAAAACCAATCCCATGATTCAGACCTACTATGATGTCCAGATTTCGCTTTCTTGGATGGTGGCCATGGTCAGTGGAGTCGTCTTGTCCTTGACGTCGGTCCTTCTCATGTGTTTTTATATCAAACAATTTGTCGATGATCACAAGGAACAATTAGGAATTTTAAAAGCTTTGGGCTATAGCAATGGCCAGCTGGCTAAACGATTTTGGGCATTTGGGATCAGTTTTGGTGCCGGAGCGCTTCTTGGCTATTTCACTTCTTTTCTTATGATGGGGCATTTTTATGACTTCCGGAATGAAAAGGGGATCCTGCCAGAAATTACCATTCATTTTCATTGGCAGCTCTTGCTTGCTTTTGTGGTCCTTCCAACGGTATTTTTTATGCTTATCGCGGTTGGTTATGCTAGAAGACAACTACAAACGCCGGCTCTTCGCTTATTGAAAAAGTCCCCAACACCAATCAAGGTCAAAAGGAGAAAGAGGGCTCCTAAGAAAGAGAAAGACTTCCTAAAAGAGCTGTCTTCGTCACTAATTTGGGGGAGAAAATCTATCCTATTTTTTGTAGTCTTTGGCTCTATGTGTTTTGCGGCTATGGTTCAATTATCCTTTGGTCTAAGGGACTACACAGATGACATCATCCAAACCATGATGATCATGATTGGCTTGATCCTTTCTTTCTCTATTCTCTTTTTGTCATTGGGGATTGTCGTCTCAGAAAGTCGCGAAACCCTGGCTCTTATGAAGGTTTTTGGCTACAC
>CABTAV010000075.1:0-8460 GCA_902482895.1 uncultured Streptococcus sp.
TAGTTTAGATAATGAATGGAGCGAAGACTTAGAAAGGTATTGTTAAATGCTTTATAGGAGTGACATTTCTGTCATTGAGGGAATGCCGCTTTTTTGTTACAATGAATTTTACTTGCTATACATCCAGAAGTAAACTATTCAATATAGAGAAAATTCTAAGCTAGTAGGCCCATAGGGTCAATCGGTGCTGATGCAACTTGAAGGATTTTCTATCAGTATGATGTATGACGATAACAGTTTTAAACAAGGGGGAAAGAATGTCCATTTTATCCATTAAAAATATTTCAAAGTTTTACACTTTGGACGGTAAACATCAAGAGCAGGCTCTAAGAAATATTAACCTGCAGATTGCAAAAGGTAAAATTACAGCGATTTACGGTCCATCAGGCTGTGGCAAAACCAGTCTACTAAACATCATCAGTGGTTTAGATAGACAATATGAAGGAGATTTAGAGTTTAAAGGGGAATCCCTCCGTGACTTATCAGAGATTGAACTAACTCAATTTCGTAAAGATAAGATTGGATTTGTGTTTCAAAACTTTAACCTCATTCCTCATCAGTCTGTCTTGGACAATGTCAAATTACCTCTCTATGTCAAAGATTTATCTGATAGGGAGATGACAATGATTGCAAAGGAGCAATTAAGTAACTTGGGCATGGAGCCTTTTATGGCTAAAAATGTTAAACAGCTTTCTGGCGGGCAAAAGCAACGCGTAGCAATCGCGCGTGCCTTGGTAAATCAGCCTGATATGATTGTAGCAGATGAGCCAACGGGTTCGCTGGATTCTCAATCCCAAGAAATGGTATTGGAAGTGTTCAAAAATTTAGCCCAAACAGGGAAAACAGTATTGATCGTAACCCATAATCCAGAGGTTGCGGAATATGCAGACGTGATTATCAAAATGAAGGATGGTGAAGTCGTTGAAGAAGTCAAAAAATAAAGGATTATCATTGAAAAATAAATTCAAACTTTCTTTAAATAACTTTATGGAAAGAAAATGGCGTAACCTATTGATTGCGCTAGCAACCTCAATCGGTTTTGTAGGAGTCTTAATTTCTTTTGGCTTGGGAAATGCTTTGATTTCGATGATTGATGAAAATACGAATGGAGGTCAAATTCCTTCTCAAGTTCAGATTGCTTTAAACACAAAAAATGTTGGACGAGGCTTTTTGAACCAAGACGATAAGAACTATATCACGGATACAGTTGGGAAAGAAGCTATTAAATATTTGGAGAGTCCTTTTGGGATGAACATGTCAAATATGACTATAGATGGGCAAGAAATGGATCTGAGTCAAACGATGCCTTCTTATGCTCAAGTAGTGAGTCTCTATGAGGATACAAGTATTTCTGTTAGTAGTAATGAAAAGGACAAAGTGGTAGCTGGATCCCTCTATACGGATGCAAATGAACAGGGTTTGACAATTCCAATCAGTTTACTTAAAAATTGGAATGAACAGACAGGAAACAATCTGACAGCTAGTGATGTTATTGGCAAATCAGTCTCAGCCAGCATTGTAGAAAATGCTGCCGAGGCTAGCAAGACTGCTCAATTTCAAACGAAGATTGTGCGTGTGATCAATGATGAAGATGACATGGAGGACAGCAACAGTTTCATGCCGTCTCATCAAATGGAAACGATTTTGAAAGAAGCTGGATTTACAAAAGCTGTATCTTATTTTATCTTGGAACTCAAAGATCCATCACAGACAAAAACGGTAACAGAAGAATTACAGAAAAATAAGAAGTATACCGTTCTTTCTCAACAGAAGGTTCTTGATATTGTGATTACCTTTATTCGTGTCATTCAGGGATTGTTGATTGTGCTTTCATCACAAGCTATTGTGGTAGCAGCGGTCATGATTGGTATCATTATTTACATCAATATCATGCAACGTTCTAAGGAAATAGGTGTCATGAAGGCAGTTGGTTATCAAAATCATGATGTCAAAGGGATTTTTATTTACGAGGCTATCTGGATTGTAGGCATCGCCTTGTTACTGGCCTTTTTGGTTGCACAAGGGGTGGGAAGTTTGGCGAATGCGGTTGTAAATCACTTTTATCCATCCATCACTAAGGTTTTTGAATTAAATTTGTTATCTGTTTTAGGAACTCTAGCTTTCGCTCTATTACTTGGTTATGTCTCAGCCTACTTCCCAGCACGTAAAATTAGTAAAATGGATCCTGTAGAATCGCTACGATATGAATAGTAAGGGATTCCTTGATTTACAGTTTAAAAAAGAAACTAACATAGAAAAACAATGCCCGTACTTGCAATTAAACTTAAATAGTTATATAATAGGTTTGTTGAAAGGTGATTTGTAGTGATTCAAGTTACTCTTTTCACAATAAAAATTTCATGATTTTCATAAGGAGGAAATCACTAATGGTAGTTAAAGTTGGTATTAACGGTTTCGGACGTATCGGTCGTCTTGCTTTCCGTCGTATCCAAAACGTAGAAGGTGTTGAAGTTACTCGTATCAACGACCTTACAGATCCAGTTATGCTTGCACACTTGTTGAAATACGACACAACTCAAGGTCGTTTCGACGGTACTGTTGAAGTTAAAGAAGGTGGATTCGAAGTTAACGGTAAATTCGTTAAAGTTTCTGCTGAACGTGATCCAGAACAAATCGACTGGGCTAACGACGGTGTAGACATCGTTCTTGAAGCAACTGGTTTCTTTGCTACTAAAGCAGCTGCTGAAAAACACTTGCACGCTGGTGGTGCTAAGAAAGTTGTTATCACTGCTCCTGGTGGATCAGATGTTAAAACAGTTGTATTTAACACTAACCATGACGTTCTTGATGGTACTGAAACAGTTATCTCAGGTGCTTCATGTACTACAAACTGTTTGGCTCCAATGGCTAAAGCTCTTCATGATAACTTTGGTGTTGTAGAAGGATTGATGACTACTATCCACGGTTACACTGGTGACCAAATGCTTCTTGATGGACCACACCGTAAAGGTGACCTTCGCCGTGCTCGTGCTGCTGCAGCTAACATCGTTCCTAACTCAACTGGTGCTGCTAAAGCAATCGGTTTGGTTATCCCTGAATTGAACGGTAAATTGGACGGAGCTGCTCAACGTGTTCCTGTTCCAACAGGTTCTGTAACTGAATTGGTAGCAGTTCTTGAAAAGAACGTTACTGTTGATGAAGTGAACGCAGCTATGAAAGCAGCTTCAAACGAATCATACGGTTACACAGAAGATCCAATCGTATCTTCAGATATCGTAGGTATGTCTTACGGTTCATTGTTTGACGCAACTCAAACTAAAGTTCTTGACGTTGACGGTAAACAATTGGTTAAAGTTGTATCATGGTACGACAACGAAATGTCATACACTGCACAACTTGTTCGTACTCTTGAATACTTCGCAAAAATTGCTAAATAATTCTTGAGTCGATAAAAAGCAAGGCCTCTTGGTCTTGCTTTTCTTATATGGAAAAATGGATGACACAATCATCCATTCTTTTTTAATTCTTTTTCAAATGTATCGGAAAGGGCGGTGAAGCTTAATTTCTCTAAAGTAAGTGGATGGGTAAAGGAAAGTCGAAAGGCGTGGAGCATAAGGCGACTTGTCTTTGATTTACTATTATAGAGAGGGTCGCCCAAAATAGGGAAGTTATGATGAGAAAGGTGCACACGAATCTGATGGGTTCGGCCTGTCTTTAGCTTGCAACGAACCAAGGAAGTCGTGTTTGGAAATTGCTTTAATCTGCTCACATGTGTTTCAGCAGATTGCCCATTTTTTGTATCAACTACTCGTTTTCTGCGATCATGGCGATCACGTCCGATTTTGTCTTTGAAAACAAGTTCTTTGCTGTTGATATGTCCGTCGACCTGTGCCCAATATTCCCTAGAAATCTCTTTTTTCTCCAGTAAGCGATTGAGAATAGGTAGGATAAAAGGATTTTTGGCAAAGAGAACCAAGCCACTGGTTTCCATGTCTAGACGATGAACGACATAGCAGGTTTGGCCAACATAGGCACTGACATGGTTAAGAAGAGCAATTTCGTTTGGATGATTACCATGCGTTTTCATCCTCTCTGGTTTGTTGACAATAATCAAGTGTTTATCTTGATAAACCTCTTGAACGAGGTCAGGATTGCCCCAAGGGATTTCTTTTTCGGGATAATCTTCCTTGTCAAACGTTAACTGGCAAACATCTCCAGGACTTACAATCTCGTTCCAATGAACTTCTCGCTGATTAATCAAAATGTGTTTCTTGATTCTCAAAAAATGACGGATTTTTCTAGGGATGAGGAGTTGATCCTCTAGTAATTGCTTAACCGTCATTTGAGGTAGAGAGTCTGGTAATGTAAATGTGAATTGCATACAGATATTGTAACAAAAAAAGCCCTATTTGGATAGGAAATAGCTAAATTCTTGTCTTCCTATGATGAAGATGATAAAATAAACGCATGAAATTAGATAAATTATTCGAGAAATTTCTTTCTCTTTTTAAAAAAGAAACAAGTGAATCAGAGGATTCTGATTCTACTAGCTTACGTCGCTCTCGTAGTGATCGAAAAAAATTAGCCCAAGTGGGTCCGATTAGAAAATTCTGGCGTCGCTATCATCTGACGAAAATCGTTGTTATACTAGGTTTGAGTGCAGGCTTGTTAGTCGGAACTTATTTGTTTGCTGTAGCCAAGTCAACCAATGTCAATGATTTGCAAAATGCCTTGAAAACTCGGACTCTCATTTTTGACCGTGAAGAAAAAGAGGCAGGTGCCTTGTCTGGTCAAAAGGGAACCTACGTTGAATTGACTGACATCAGTAAAAATTTGCAAAATGCTGTTATTGCGACAGAAGATCGTTCTTTCTATAAAAATGACGGGATTAACTATGGCCGTTTCTTCTTGGCTATTGTCACTGCTGGACGTTCAGGTGGTGGTTCTACTATTACCCAACAGCTGGCTAAAAACGCCTATTTGTCACAGGATCAAACAGTTGAGAGAAAAGCGAAAGAATTTTTCTTGGCTTTAGAATTGACTAAAAAATATAGCAAGGATCAGATCCTAACCATGTACCTTAATAACGCCTATTTTGGAAATGGTGTGTGGGGCGTAGAAGATGCGAGTAAGAAATACTTTGGGGTTTCTGCATCTGAAGTGAGTCTGGATCAAGCTGCGACTCTGGCAGGCATGCTCAAAGGGCCGGAATTGTATAATCCTTTGAATTCTGTAGAAGATTCTACTAATCGTCGCGATACTGTTTTGAAAAATATGGTTGCAGCGGGTTATATTGATAAAAATCAAGAAACCGAGGCTGCAGGAATTAATATGACCTCGCAATTGCAAGATAAGTATGAAGGAAAAATTTCAGATTACCGTTACCCTTCTTATTTTGATGCGGTGGTTAATGAAGCCGTTTCTAAGTATAATCTAACTGAGGAAGAAATCGTAAATAATGGCTACCGCATTTATACAGAGTTGGATCAAAACTACCAAGCAAATATGCAGGTTGTCTATGAAAACACCTCACTATTTCCGAGGGCAGAGGATGGAACATTTGCTCAATCAGGAAGTGTAGCTCTCGAACCGAAAACAGGAGGAGTTCGTGGGGTTGTCGGTCAAGTTGCAGACAATGACAAAACTGGATTCCGTAATTTTAACTATGCAACTCAATCAAAACGTAGCCCTGGTTCTACAATTAAGCCTTTAGTTGTTTATACGCCGGCAGTTGAGGCAGGTTGGGCTTTGAACAAGCAGTTGGATAACCATACCATGCAGTATGACAGCTATAAGGTTGATAACTATGCAGGAATCAAAACGAGTCGGGAAGTTCCTATGTATCAAGCCTTGGCAGAATCGCTTAATCTACCTGCTGTTGCTACTGTTAATGATTTGGGTGTTGATAAGGCTTTTGAGTCAGGAGAAAAATTTGGACTCAACATGGAAAAGGTCGACCGTGTTCTTGGTGTTGCTTTGGGAAGCGGTGTTGAAACCAATCCTCTGCAAATGGCTCAAGCATATGCTGCTTTTGCAAATGAAGGTTTAATGCCTGAAGCTCACTTTATTAGTAGAATTGAAAATGCTAGTGGACAGGTTATTGCAAGCCATAAAAATTCACAAAAAAGGGTGATTGATAAATCTGTAGCTGATAAGATGACTAGTATGATGTTGGGAACATTTACAAACGGAACCGGTATTAGTTCATCGCCTGCAGACTATGTTATGGCGGGGAAAACGGGGACAACTGAAGCAGTTTTCAATCCGGAGTACACAAGCGACCAGTGGGTAATTGGCTATACTCCGGATGTGGTGATTAGTCACTGGCTTGGTTTCCCGACCACTGATGAAAACCACTATTTAGCAGGCTCTACATCAAACGGTGCAGCTCATGTCTTTAGAAACATTGCAAATACCATTTTACCTTATACGCCGGGAAGTACCTTTACAGTTGAAAATGCCTATAAGCAAAATGGAATTGCGCCAGCTAATACAAGTAATCGGGTAGAGAGCAATGAAACTAATCAGAAGGATGATACTCTATCTGATATTAGAAGTCGTGCTCAAAATCTAGTAGATGAGGCTAGTCGGGCTATCTCGGATGCTAAGATTAAGGAAAAGGCTCAAACAATATGGGATTCGGTAGTCAATCTATTTCGCTAAGATGCTTGTCAAAGCCTGGCTTTCTTGTTATAATAGATAAGATGGAGGCGTTATGGCACTAAAAAAAGCAAGCCTAGCTTGTGCGGTTTGTGGTTCGAGAAACTATTCAATCAAGATCAGCGGAAACCCCAAGCCTACACGACTAGAAGTAAATAAATTTTGTAAGCATTGTGGTAAGTACACTACACACAGAGAAACGAGATAGGAGAGAGCGATGCATTTTATTGGAGATATTTTTAGACTTCTTAAAGACACAACATGGCCAACTCGCAAGGAAAGCTGGAGAGATTTTCGTTCTATCATGGAATACACTGCTTTCTTTGTTGTGATTATTTATATTTTTGACAAGTTGATTGTTTCAGGATTGATTCGATTTATTAACATTTTTTAGAAGACTAGTGGCATTAACCACACTAAAAGTTTTCTATTTATGAAAGGAAGTATCATGGATAGTTTTGATAAAGGATGGTTTGTCTTACAAACCTATTCTGGTTATGAAAATAAGGTAAAAGAAAATCTATTACAACGTGCGCAGACCTACAATATGCTGGATAACATTTTGCGTGTTGAAATTCCAACACAGACAGTGCAAGTTGAAAAAAATGGAAAGAGAAAAGAAGTAGAAGAAAATCGCTTTCCAGGTTATGTTCTTGTAGAAATGGTGATGACAGATGAAGCTTGGTTTGTTGTTCGAAATACACCAAACGTTACAGGATTCGTCGGATCTCACGGGAACAGATCAAAACCAACACCATTATTGGAACAAGAAATCCGTGATATCTTGGTTTCTATGGGACAAACTGTACAAGAATTTGACATCGATGTTGAAGTTGGTCAAACTGTACGTATTATCGATGGTGCTTTTGCAGATTATACTGGTAAGATTACAGAGATTGATAACAATAAAGTAAAGATGATTATCTCTATGTTTGGTAATGACACAGTTGCAGAAGTAAACCTAAACCAAATTGCAGAATTATAACCCTGAGAGAGGCATGTCCTCTCTTTTTTGTGCAGTTGAGACGGTGTAGGGAACAGAATGGATGAAATGAATCAAATTATCTTCTTGATTTGTTAGACTGTATCTAGAAAGGGGAACATAATGCTTAAAGAATTGTATGAAGAAGTCCAAGGGATTGTGTACAAGTGTAGAAATGAATATTACTTACATTTATGGGAACTATCGGATTGGGACCAAGAGGGTATGATTTGCTTACATGAATTGATCAGTAGAGAAGAAGAGCTAGTAGAAGATATTCCTCGTTTAAGGAAATATTTTAAGACTAAGTTCCGGAATCGAATTCTAGACTATATCCGTAAGCAAGAAAGTCAGAAGCGTAGATATGATAAAGAACCCTATGAAGAAGTAGGTGAGATTAGTCATCGTATAAGCGAGGGAGGTCTGTGGCTAGATGAGTATTATCTCTTTCATGAGACACTAAGAGATTATAGAAGCAAACAAAGTAAAGACAAACAAGAAGAGTTAGAACGGGTCCTAAGACATGAACGCTTCCGAGGGCGTCAAAGAGTATTAAAAGACTTACGTATTGTGTTTAAGGAGTTTGATATCCGTACTCGGTAAGAAGCTATGCAAAAAAAAGAAAAAAACAGAAAAAGTTGTTGACAAGTCTGAAAAAGTCTGTATAATAGTAAGAGTTGAAAATAACAGCTCAGGTCCGTTGGTCAAGGGGTTAAGACACCGCCTTTTCACGGCGGTAACACGGGTTCGAATCCCGTACGGACTATGGTATGTTGCGGATGGAACACTTGATGAAAAAAGATTAAAAAAGTTTCAAAAAAGTGTTGACAAGCGAAAGCACCTGTGATATACTAATA
>CABTAV010000076.1:0-8245 GCA_902482895.1 uncultured Streptococcus sp.
AAAAGACCAGAATTAGGAGGTGCCCTATGAAATCATTACTAACTTTACTTACCTATCATCTTTTGTTCAGTTCTCTGCTCATCTTCATCATCATTTCAGGGAACTTGCCAATCGACGAGACATTCCTCGTGCTAGTCTTTATTCTAGCCCTTAACAAAGGACTGACTTATCTAAAGATTGACTCCCCAAAAACGCGCACACTTAACTTAGCACTATACTTTATAATTCTATCTTTTCCACAACTGATGCTCGTCTCAAGCGGTTGGAAATATTATTTACTGTTCACTATCGCTAGCCTTTCTTCTATCACTTATCTTTATTATCTCTATCAATTCGTAAAAGAAAGTCAGTAAAACTGCTCATTTAGGAGGTTACTAGTATGAAAAAAGAAGACTTCACCACTCGCCTACTTCGAAATCTCTTTCACATTCAGGGCCCTTTTGATGAATGCCGACAAGAGATTATCTACAAGGCTTGTGCCCGTTCCATGGTCCAAATCGTTTATTCTTCCTTCTTTCTCTTCTTGTTTTATCTATTATTTGGACGCTTCATAGAGGCCGTTCGCTATGCTATGCCCTACGTTTACTCTGGACTCATTTTTTTCATTACTTTAAAAACTCAAAGAGTCGTCAAAGAACTCCATCTGGAAAAAGATGACAAGTCAGAAATCATCCTCAAAACCTACAGCAAAGCCCAAATCAAATTTCGAAGCTGGATTGTGTTTATCGGTATTCAGATTGGCTTCTTTACCTTACTCATCTTTCATAAAGTCTTCGTTCAGCAGATGTCCCTTTCAGATTTTGGAAAGTTGCTCATGCAATTCGATAAAAGTGTTCCTTTCCTGATGTATAGCCTGATTATCGGAAGCATTTTTGGAACCCTGACCTACGGATTTCTATCACTACAGGAGGAGAAAACTCCTAAAAATACCAAACAGAAGGAGAAAAGCAAGCAATGACTTCACTATACGATTTTTCAGTCTTGAACCAAGACAATCAAGAAACTCCACTAGAGACCTATCGTGGTAAGGTTCTCTTGGTTGTCAACACTGCTACTGGATGTGGTTTAACGCCCCAGTACCAAGGACTTCAAGAACTCTATGATTGCTATCAAGAACAAGGTTTTGAGATTTTAGACTTCCCTTGCAATCAGTTTATGGGACAAGCACCAGGCAGCGCAGAGGAAATCAACACCTTCTGTAGCCTACATTATCAGACCACCTTCCCACGTTTTGCCAAGATCAAGGTCAACGGTAAGGAAGCAGATCCTCTCTATGTTTGGTTGAAAGAACAAAAATCTGGCCCACTGGGAAAACGAGTCGAATGGAATTTCGCTAAGTTTCTCATTGGTCGTGATGGGCAGGTCTTTGAACGCTTCTCTTCCAAAACAGACCCAAAACAAATTGAAGAGGCGATACGTAATCTACTCTAGACTTCATTTAAATCCATCCTTCTATTCTCCCTAAAACAGAAGGATGGATTTTCTTTAAAAAGTAAACGAAATTCTTTAAATTAGATGGATTTTCTTACTTTTCCTTATTGCTTTTTTTGAAATAATTTAGTATATTTGTTATATTAAAGTTTTTTAAATCATTTTAAAGATTAAGATGGCAATTTTAATTTTTTTATCTTAAAATGAAAGCGCTTAAACAGGAGGAAGATTAGACTCAAACTATTACACAAAGATTAACTAACGCTAAAGAAAAATCGTTTCCAAGTCATACTTGGGCTCAGACAGTAGCTGACTGTCTTTATTCAAACTAGGAGTACATTATGAATCGATACCTTTTTGAAAAAGGGCAAACTTTTAGCATCAGAAAATTAACCGTTGGTGTTGCTTCGGTTATGGTTGGTCTCGCTTTTTTTGCATCTGGAACAGCACTAGCTGACGAAGCAAAAATTGAAGCTACAAGTTCTCAACCAAACGTAGAAAAATTGGCCGAGGCTGAAAAAACTAAACCAGAAATCAAAAATGAAAGTCCTGTAATCTCTACACCTCAAGAGTCAGAGCAAGCAGAGAAAACTGTTAAACCAGTAGAAGAAAAATCCGTAGCAGATACTAAGACTACTGACTTACTTCCTGCAGAAATCCACGATCAAGCTTATCCTGATACGCCCGTGAAAAACATAGATACTTCAGCAATCGTAGACAAGAAGGATAGCCCAAAAGTTGAGACAGAAAGCATTCTAAAAAACAAGGAAGAACTTCCAAAAGAAGCTGAAAATGGTAATCGTGCGATCATCAACGGTGGTCTAGATTTGAAGCACGTCCCTTATGAAGGACAACCTGCTACTGCTGCTAGTATGATTTACACCATTTACAATGGTGGTTCCCAACGCTATATCGTGTCTGGTTCTGGTATTTTTGTGGCACCAAATGTCATCTTGACTGTCGCTCACAACTTTTTAGAATCAAACCGTGATACAAAAGAAGGACATATTCGAGGTGGAGATTCTGCTAAGTTTTACTATAACCTCGGTTCCAATTCTGCTGTTCGCAATTCTCAACCTGTAACGGGTAATACTACTCTTTTCAAAGAAGAAGATATTCATTTTTGGAACAAGAAAGAATTTGGAAAAGGATATCAAAATGATTTGGCTGCTGTTGTAGCACCTGTTCCTCTTCAAATCGCTAGCCCGAATAAAGCTGCTACCTTTGTTCCCTTGGCAGAAAACAAAACCTATCAACCAGGAGATCCTGTTAGCACGATTGGATATCCAACTGATTCAAGCTCACCTGAGCTCAAAAAACCAATTGTAGCTGGTCAACTTTACAAGGCTGATGGTGTCGTGAAATCTGTTGATAAGTATGATGATAAAGGTTCAAAAGGCATCACCTATCATATGACTTCTGTTTCAGGCCTTTCAGGTGCTGGTATTATCAACGGTGATGGTAAAGTAGTCGGTGTTCACCAACACGGCACAATTGAAAACGGCATCCCCGACAAAGACCGTTTCGGCGGCGGAATCGTTCTCTCACCTGAACAAGTCAAATGGGTAAAAGATATTATCGCCAAGTATGGTGTCAAAGGTTGGTACCAAGGTGATAACGGGAAACGATATTACTTTACTCCTGAAGGAGAAATGTTCCGAAATAAAACGGCTGTTATTGGCGAAAATCAATATTCTTTCGATGAAAACGGTGTTGCAACACTCATTAAAGGAATTGATTACGGACGTGTAGTGATTCAACACGTAGATGAAACTGGTAATCCAATCAAAACTGATGATACTTTTGTTGAAAAAACTGCAGTTGGAACAGCTTTTGATTATGACTTCAAAAAAGAAATCGCTAAGACCGACTTCTATACAAAAAATCAAGAGAAATACCAGATCGTCTCTATTGATGGCATCGAAATCAACAAGCAACTCAAAGATGAGTGGACCTACAACGTCGTCAGCAAAACAGCTCCAGGAACACGGGTCATCAAGGTGGTTTATAAAGTGAATAAAGGTTCATTTGCCATTCATTATCGTTTGAAAGGCTCAGAGCAAGAATTAGCAAATGTTGCTACTGATAATAATGACGGAAAAGAATACGATGTTTCTTTTGTAAACACTTTTGAAGCAAAAGAAATCGCAGGCTACCGTGCGCTCACTCCACGCTTAGAAGCCAGCATCCAGCACAAAGGTGTGAATGATGTTGTCTTTGAATACGAGAAAATCTCTGATAGCTCTAGTCCGACTTCAAATGTTTTACCTGCTGCTCATCCAGAAGATAAAGAAACAGAAATCGGAAATCACGGCCCCCTTCCAAGCAAGGCTCAACTTGATTATCACAAGGAAGAATTAGCTGCCTTCATCCACTATGGTATGAATACTTATACTAATTCTGAATGGGGACATGGAAATGAAGATCCTAAAAACTTCAATCCAACTAACTTAGATACAGATCAATGGATCCGTACTCTAAAAGAAACTGGTTTTAAACGCACTATTATGGTTGTCAAACACCACGATGGTTTCGTTATTTACCCATCTAAATATACAAATCATACCGTAGCTGCAAGCCCATGGAAAGATGGAAAGGGTGACCTTCTAGAAGAAATCTCTAAATCTGCTACTAAATACGATATGAACATGGGTGTTTACCTATCACCATGGGATGTTAATAGCCCTAAATATAAGGTAGCTACTCAAAAAGAATACAACGAATACTACCTCAACCAGCTGAAAGAAATCCTTGGTAATCCAAAATACGGTAATAAGGGTAAATTTATCGAAGTCTGGATGGATGGAGCACGCGGTAGTGGTGCCCAAAAAGTAACCTATACTTTTGATGAGTGGTTCAAATACATCAAGGAAGCTGAAGGAGATATCGCTATCTTCTCTGCCGAACCAACAAGTATCCGTTGGATTGGAAATGAGCGTGGTATCGCTGGAGACCCTGTATGGCACAAGATCAAGAAGGCAAATATCACCGAAAACGTTAAGAACGAATACCTTAACCACGGTGACCCTGACGGAGATATGTACTCTGTAGGGGAAGCAGATGTTTCTATCCGTTCTGGCTGGTTCTACCACGATAACCAGCAGCCAAAATCCCTCAAAGAATTGATGGATATCTACTTCAAGTCTGTTGGTCGTGGAACGCCACTTCTTCTCAACATTCCACCAAACAAAGAAGGTAAATTCGCCGATGCTGACGTGGCTCGCTTGAAAGAGTTCAAAGCGACTCTAGATCAAATGTATGCCACTGATTTTGCCAAAGGAGCAACTGTTACGGCAAGTTCTACTCGTCAGAATCATCTCTACAAGACCAGCCACCTTACAGACGGTAAAGACGATACTAGCTGGGCTCTTTCAAATGATGCTACGACTGGTAGCTTCACAGTTGATTTAGGACAAAAGAGACGTTTTGACGTCGTAGAACTCAAGGAAGATATTGCCAAAGGACAACGTATTTCTGGATTCAAGATTGAAGTCGAAATCAACGGACGCTGGGTTCCATATGGTGAAGGTTCAACCGTAGGCTATCGTCGTTTGATCCAAGGTCAACCTGTAGAAGCACAAAAAATCCGAGTTACGATTACTGGCTCACAAGCCACACCAATCCTAACCAACTTCTCAGTCTATAAAACTCCAAGCACTATCGAAAAGAATGATGGATATCCTCTTGGACTAGAATACCACTCAAATACAACAGCTGACAAAGAAGGTACAACTTGGTACAACGAGTCAGAAGGTATTCGCGGTACTTCTATGTGGACCAACAAGAAAGACGCCAAAGTCACCTATCGTTTCACAGGAACCAAGGCTTACGTCGTATCAACAGTAGATCCAAATCATGGTGAAATGTCTGTATTCGTAGATGGTCAAAAAGTCGCAGATGTACAAACCAAGAACAGTAGCCGTAAACGTAGCCAAAAAGTTTACGAAACTGGTGATTTAGCACCTGGAGAACACACTATTACTCTCGTTAACAAAACAGGTGAACCAATTGCTACAGAAGGAATCTACACTCTAAACAATAACAGCAAGGGTATGTTTGAGCTTGAAGCAACTTCTTACGATGTCGAAAAAGGAAAACCTGTTACTGTTACAATTAAGCGTATTGGTGGAAGCAAGGGAGCTGCTACCGTTCGCTTCATTACGGAACCTGGAACAGGTGTTCACGGTAAGGTTTACCAAGATACAACTCAAGATGTGACCTTTGCAGATGGTGAAACAGAGAAAACTGTTACCATTCCAACTATCGACTTCACCGAACAAGCTGACTCAATCTTTGACTTCAAAGCAAAACTCACTTCTGTGTCTGATGGTGCCCTACTCGGTTTTGCTACCGACGCAACTATTCGAGTAATGAAGGCTGATTTATTGAAGAAAGATCAGACAAATTACGACGACCAAGCTAGCCAATTAGATTACAGTCCTGGCTGGAGACACGAAACCAACTCTTCTGGCAAATACCAAAACACTGAATCATGGGTATCACTTGGACATCTGACAGAGGATCAGAAGAAAAAGACAACTGTGACTGCTTATTTCTATGGTACAGGCTTAGAAATCAAAGGATTTGTTGATCCAGGTCATGGTGTCTACAAAGTATTCCTTGATGGTAAAGAAGTCACCTATCAAGATGGAATGGGCAATGCATCCACTATTGATGGTAAGAAATACTTTAGCGGTCACGCTACCCAACGTCAAGGTGACCAGACTCTAGTCAATCTAAAAGGACTTGATGAAAACTTGCACGCAGTAACACTCCAACTAGACCCTGAAAAAAATGATTTGACCAAAAATATTGGTATGCAAGTGGATCAATTCATTACAAAAGGCGACGGAAGCGAGCTATACAGCAAAGCAGAAATCCTTCAATCTATCTCTAAATGGAAGGAAGACTTGTCTAATTTTGATCCTGCTGGATTGAAAGATACTGCAACTGCACGCCAAGCATTTAAGTCTAATCTTGATAAACTCACTGCACAATTAAGCTCTGATACTGTAAATGTACAAGATGTGATGTCAACAGTCACTGCTTTGCAAGATATTCTTAGCAAAGATGAAAATTACCAAAAACCTGGAGACGAAACAAGCCCAGAACAACCAGTTGATCCGAAACAACCGGAACAGCCTGAAATCAATTACGATAAGGCTATGGCTAGCTTGACTGAAGCTATCAAGAAAAAAGTGGCTGAACTTGGTACTAACAACGATGCTAAGAAGAAATTAGTCGAAATTACTGATAAAGCAATCGCAGCTATCCAAGATGCTAAGACTCAAGAAGACGTCAACAAAGCCCTCAACAACGCTCTTGAACAAATCAAGCAATTGCAACCTAGTCAACCTGAAAAACCAATTACTTCTTCAAGTCCTGAAGAAGGGGTTAAAGAGCTTGTCTTCCAACTTCCAAGTTTAGATATTGTCAATAAGGCGGTACCATTCAAGACTATCCGTCGCGAAAATCCAAACTTAGATAAAGGAAAAGAAAAAGTTCTAGCAGAAGGTAAAGACGGCCTGCTAGTTGAGTACGTCGAAGTAGACGGTAGCAATCGTAAGGTGGTCCAAACTGAATCAACTCCAGCAAAAGACAGAGTGATTGAAGTCGGAACTAAACAAAGTTCTGTAGGAACAGAGACACCACCAGTTGTAACTCTTCCTAAGTATGTTCTACCTAGAGAAACTGAAAAACTAGCTCCTGCAGTTGTAACAGAAGATTCACCAAGAAAAGATGAAAAAGCACCTGTTGCTACTACAGTTAAACAAGACAAGGAAAAACAACTCCCAGAAACTGGAGAGCAAGAAGCAGATGCCTTCTTATTCTTGGCTGCTATTACTTCAGTATTGTCTCTACTCATCTTCCAAAAGAATTTCAAAGACTAATTAAAATCTTTACTTAATTCTTTTCAATGATTCTAGTTCCCCCAAAGAGAAGGCTAGCCGGTCTTCTCTTTTTCTATATATAAATCAAAAAACTTACATAAATTTATATGTATGTCTTAGTATATATAAAACAGAATGATTATTGAACTAGCCCCAAAAAGTTAGACAGAAAAATCTATCTTTTGGGATACAGTTCATTCTATCTTTGATTGGGCAGAAGAACTTGAATATATAGAAGCTAATAAAGTTGCCAAAATATTAAGAAGAATAAAAGCCACTAAAAAGATTCAACTTGATGAGTCCAAGAGAGAGGAAGATTTATATCTGACACACGAGCAACTACAAGACTGGTTCTTAGCCTTTCAAAAAGATTTAGAGGACGAAAAGATTTCACTCAAAGATTATGTCCTATTCTATCTCACATTCTTTTTAGGGGATAGAAAGTCTGAATCCTATGCGCTACAATGGAAACATATTGACTTTGATAAATCGCAAATTCAATTACTCCAAGCATTAGATAGATATGGACAAGTAAAATCTACTAAGGGAAATAAGAAAACTATTTTCTCTATTTCTAATGACTTACTTCAGCTCCTTACCTCTTGGAAAGAACAACAAAAATATGAACTGGCAAAGTTTGGCATCATCAGTAATCCAGAACAATTTGTTTTTACATATATCGACACAAAAGGAAACATCAATAAGCCTTTACACGCCGACTATCTAAACAATAAAATGAAAAGTATCAGAAAGCGACATAAAGAGCTGGAACATGCTACACCTCATAAACTGCGACATACAGGAGCAACGCTTGCTAAAGAAGCAGGAATGAGCTTAGAAGCTATTTCTGAGGCTCTAACACACAGTGACACAGGAACAACACAGATTTATGTAAATACCTCTAATGTAGTTCCTATGACAGT
>CABTAV010000077.1:0-8222 GCA_902482895.1 uncultured Streptococcus sp.
TATCCAGTCTATGTCGTTAACTACAAGGGCGAGGGAATTTGTCTGGCTCAGGCACCTGTCGGCTCCGCTCCAGCAACCCAGTTTATGGATTGGTTGATTGGCTATGGTGTGGAGCAGATTATTTCCGCTGGAACCTGTGGTGTGCTGGCTGATATAGAAGAAAATGCCTTTCTAGTCCCTGTTCGCGCTCTGCGAGATGAAGGAGCTAGTTATCACTATGTGGCCCCTTCTCGTTATATGGAAATTCAGCCAGAGGCTATTGCTGCTATTGAGCAAGTTTTGGAGGCCAGAGGGATTCCCTATGAAGAAGTCATGACCTGGACCACAGATGGTTTTTACCGAGAAACAGCTGAAAAGGTGGCTTATCGCAAGGAGGAAGGCTGTGCTGTTGTGGAGATGGAGTGTTCTGCGCTTGCGGCAGTAGCCCAACTGCGAGGGGTTCTCTGGGGTGAATTGTTGTTCACAGCTGATTCCTTAGCAGACTTGGACCAGTACGATAGTCGTGACTGGGGTTCAGAAGCTTTTGAGAAGGCCTTGGAACTCTGCCTTGAGATAACTTCTCAGATATAGCTACTCTCCTTCTTTTTATGGTACAATGGATGTATGTTATTCAAATTATTTGTGAAAAAACTTGAAAGGGTCTTTGGCGGACTTTCACCTGCTCGTCGGATCTTTTTAAGTTTTGCTGGAGTTATTTTTATAGGCTCTCTTCTTTTGAGTTTGCCTTTTGTTCAGGCAAATGGTTCTCAGGCCACTTATTTTGACCATCTTTTTACGACGGTGTCCATGGTCTGTGTGACTGGCCTTTTTACGCAACCAGTGGCTACTACCTATAATGTCTGGGGGCAGTTGATCTGTATGCTCTTGATACAGATCGGTGGCTTAGGTCTCATGACCTTTATCGGGATTTTTTATATCCAAGGGAAGCAAAAGCTCAGTCTTCGCAGTCGTGAAACCATTCAGGAGAGCTTCAGTTACGGGGAGGCTCGGTCGCTGAAGGCCTTTATGCGCTCCATCTTTTTGACGACTTTTCTAGTGGAGGGCTTGGGTGCCTTTCTACTAAGTTTCCGTTTTATTCCTGAGTTCGGCTGGGGACGAGGCATTTTCACCTCTATCTTTTTAGCAATTTCAGCCTTTTGTAATGCTGGTTTTGATAATTTCGGCAGTAGCAGTTTAGTGGCTTTTCAGACGGATCCCTTAATCAATCTGGTTATTGCTGGCTTGATTATCACAGGTGGTCTTGGCTTTATGGTCTGGTTTGACTTGGCAACCCAGTTTGACAAGAAGAAAAAACGCCGTCTGCGTTTCCACACCAAACTAGTCCTCTTCTTGACTGCAGGGATTTTGCTGTTTGGGACAGTATCCACACTCTTTACGGAGTGGCACAATCCAGGAACCATTGGCAATCTCAGTGTGCCAGAGAAAGTGCTGGTCAGCTTTTTCCAAACCGTCAGCATGAGAACGGCCGGTTTTGCTTCTATTGACTATACTCAAGCTCGACCTGTGACCTTGTTTATCTATATCCTACAGATGTTTCTCGGTGGAGCACCTGGAGGGACGGCTGGGGGGCTCAAGATTACGACTTTCTTTGTCTTATTGGTCTTTGCGCGTAGTGAATTGCTGGGTTTACCTCATGCCAATGTTGCGCAGAGAACTATTGAGGCTCGAACAGTCCAAAAATCCTTTAGTGTCTTCATTATCTTTTTGATGACCTTCTTGTTAGGCTTGATGTTGTTGGGAATTACGGCAGAAGGAACACCGCGATTTATCTACCTCATGTTTGAGACCATTTCAGCTCTTGCGACAGTTGGGGTAACGGCAAATCTGACGCCAGAATTGGGCAAGTTAGCTCTTAGCATTGTCATGGTGCTCATGTTTATTGGCCGTATCGGTCCCTTGACCTTGCTGGTTAGTCTAGCTGACTACCAGCCTGATAAGAAAGATTTGATTCAGTATATGAAAGCAGATATTAGTATTGGATAAGAAAGGAAGAATGATGTCAGATCGTACGATTGGAATTTTAGGTTTGGGGATTTTCGGGAGTAGTGTCCTGACGGCCCTAGCCAAGCAAAATATGAATATTATTGCCATTGACGACCACGCCGAGCGTATCAATCAATTTGAGCCAGTTTTGGCGCGTGGAGTTGTTGGCGATATCACAGATGAGGACCTCCTCAGAACTGCAGGAATTGATACCTGTGATACGGTTGTAGTGGCAACAGGGGAAAATCTGGAGTCGAGTGTGCTTGCAGTTATGCATTGTAAGAGTCTAGGTGTACCAAGGGTTATTGCCAAGGTCAAAAGCCAGACAGCTAAGAAGGTGCTAGAAAAAATCGGTGCTGACTCGGTGATTTCACCTGAGTATGAAATGGGGCAGTCTCTAGCGCAGACCATTCTCTTTCATAACAATGTTGATGTCTTTCAGCTGGATAAAAATGTGTCTATCGTGGAGATGAAGATTCCGAGTGTATGGGCAGGTCAAAGCCTGAGTCAGCTGGATCTACGTGGCAAATACAATCTCAATGTCCTAGGATTTCGTGAACAAGAAAATTCACCGCTGGATGTCCAGTTTGGTCCTAATGACCTCTTGAAGGCAGATGCCTATATTTTAGCAGTCATTAACAACCAGTATCTAGATGACTTGGCAGAATTAAATTCCTAAGGAGGGGAATCCCCTCTTTTTTTGATGTTCAAGATAGCAAATAGAGGTAGAAACCCTTATATAGTAAAATGAACCAAAAATAGTACATGATGTGGTATAACCTTCTTATGGCATATTCAATAGATTTTCGTAGAAAAGTTCCCTCTTATTGTGAGCGAACAGGTAGTATAACAGAAGCATCACACGTTTTCCAAATCTCACGTAATACTATTTATGGCTGGTTAAAGCTAAAAGAGAAAACAGGAGAGCTAAACCATCAAGTAAAAGGAACAAAACCAAGAAAGGTTGATAGAGATAGACTTAAAAACTATCTTACTGACAATCCGGACGCTTATCTGACTGAGATAGCTGCTGAATTTGACTGTCATCCAACTACCATTCACTATGCTCTTAAAGCTATGGGGTACACTCGAAAAAAAAAGAACCACACCTACTATGAACAAGACCCAGAAAAAGTAGCCTTATTTCTGAAAAATTTTAATAGTTTAAAGCACTTAGCACCTGTTTATATTGATGAAACAGGATTCGATACTTATTTTTATCGAGAATATGGTCGCTCTTTAAAAGGTCAGTTTATAAGAAGTAAAGTATCTGGAAGAAGCTATCAGAGGATTTCTTTGGTTGCAGAGCTAACAAATGGTGAGTTAATCGCTCCAATGACTTACG
Organism: uncultured Streptococcus sp.; assembly: GCA_902482895.1. Taxonomy (GTDB): domain Bacteria; phylum Bacillota; class Bacilli; order Lactobacillales; family Streptococcaceae; genus Streptococcus. The sequence continues at coordinate 3,329 of CABTAV010000077.1, forward strand.
AAGAGACGATGACGAGCGACTTTTTTGAAGCTTGGTTTCAGAAGTTTCTCTTACCAACATTAAATACACCATCAGTTATTATTATGGATAATACAAGATTTCATAGAATGGGGAAGCTAGAGCTCTTATGTGAAGAATTTGGGCATAAACTTTTACCACTTCCTCCCTACTCACCTGAGTACCATCCTATTAAGAAAACATGGGCTCATATCAAAAAACACCTCGAAAAAAGTATTACCAAGTTGCAATACTTTTTTCGAGGCTCTTTTGTCCTGCTCTTATTTCAATCTACTATAAAACCCAACCAAAATTTATTTTGGCTGGGTTTATTTGATATTCTTTACAATCTCATTAAATGAAGATATAATTTTTCCTTGCTTATCTTTGGGTAATTTTATTAAGTTTTCAAAAAGTACTTCAGAAGAATCTTCTCGATCTGATTCAAATGATTGTAGATTGAAGAACTCCTCGACCGTTAGATTTAGGGCTTTGATTACGGATTCAAGAGTTTTTATCTTAAAATCATACTTCATGTTTTCTATATTTTGAATCGCTTTAACACCTAGACCAGCTATTTCAGATAATTTTTCCTGACTTAAACCTTGGTCTTTTCTGCATTCACGTATTCGAAATGCGATATGCTTTTGTAATTTATTATATTCCATACTATGTACCATTTTACTATCTATTTTCTTGAAAAATAAGTATAATAAACTATCCAAAAATGAGAAAAGTATGGTAGAATAGTACTATATTGAATAAAATGCATAGGGCATTATACAAAGGAGTTTATAGATGTCAAAAACTACGGAAAATAGTCATGGTACTGCTAAAAAATTGTATACGGGTACGGTTATTTCTGCCATCGCAACCACTGGTCTTGTCGGAACAATCGGAACTGCTCAAGCAGATACAGTGGAGCTTCCATTAGCTACAACTGCTCAAATCGAATCAGCTTTGGTAGAGAAAGAAGCGCCTAAGAAAACTGAAGTAAAAGTTCCTACTAAGGAAGTTACAAAAGGTCAGGTTGACGAAGCTAAGGATAAGCTTGATAAATCTACCAAAGAAGTAGAAGAAGCACAAGCTAAGAAAGACCAAGCACAGACTGAAAAAGACCAAGCACAGACTGAAAAGAATAATGCTCAGTCAGAAGTAGATAAGGCACAAGAAATCAAGGATAAAGCTACACCAGAAAACATTGAAAAGCAAAAGCAAGAGGTTGCTAGTGCTGAAAATGGTAAATCTGATGCAGAAAAGCAAGAGATAAATGCTAAAAATGACCTTGTTAAAGCAAAAGAAGTTGTCGCAGACCAAGAAAACGTAGTTAAGAAGTCTGAGGACAAAGTAGTGAGTGCTGAAAAAGAAGTTAAGGACGCACAGACTAATGTAGATAGCGCACAAGCTATCCTTGACGGTACAGGCCAAGCGAAAGTTGTCGAAGAAAAGGGAAACGCTGAGACTGCTAAAAAACAAGCACAGGAACAGTTGACGAGTGCAGAGAAGGTCTTGGAACTAGCTAAGTCAGACGACAAGAAACGTGCAGATGCAATTTCAAGTGTTCAAAACGAGTTGACAGAAGCTAGTAAGGTAGTAGCAAGCACTCAAACTGCTTTGACAAACGCAACAAATAAAGCAAGTCAGACACAAACTGCTCTTGAAAAAGCACAGGATACATTTACCTTGGCTGAAGGTCGCTATAAATCAATTAACACTTTCCAAGTTACCGATGAATATGTTAACGCTTTGAAATCCTATGTAAATAATCCTTATCATCCTGTTAAGCAGGAAGCACAATGGGAAGCACACAATGAGAAGGCAGTCAAAGCTCTAACCGCAGAACAAAAACCAAATATTAACTTGAATTCATTCAAGTCTAATGTAAATGATAAAGCTATCAGTGTTGATGTTAACAACTTGACAACAGAGCAAATGACAGAACTTTCTCTATTTGCGAGTGATCTACTTAACCAAATTCGTGAGCGTTTTGGGACTCCTAAGACAGTTGTAACAAAAGGCATGCTTCAGGTTGTTGACGAAGTGACTGACGGTTACGTAGCTGATGATTGGGGATTCGGTAAAGGTCACGATAGCAAAGCGGTAAATAATGTAGCTCGTAAGTATGGATTGCCTGCATATAAAGATGATACCCACCAATATCTTGAAAACCTCAATAGTAGCAATGATGGTGATGAAATCCATACCATGGATGATGCCAAAAGATGGATTTATCACAGTCTTAATTCCTTTCTATTTAATGGATGGGAGTGGTTACATGCTCAAAGTATTACGGGCTTGATTAGTAAAGGTGCAAGCAAAGATTATTTTGCATTAGGACTATCTAGTAATACTGGACGTACAAGTGCACACTTCTTATCAGTTTCTGATAATCGAGTTACTGGCAACAAGCTAGACAAGACTGAAGTACCTAACAATAATACATCAGAAAGCATTGTAAAAGCCTATAATGCTGCAAATTCTGCCTTATTAAATGCTCAGACTGAAAACTCTATGGCACAGCGTGAAAAGACAAGTGCTTCGATTGCAAATATCAGAGCTAAAGGTGAGCAGGAAACAATTCAAAAACGATTGGATGCTCTTAAAGATACACCTTTGAAAACACCGACTGCTCAAAGCAATCTTGAAAAGGCACAAGACACCCTTGCTAATGCTAACAAACGCTTAGAAAATGCTGAGAAAGCACTAGCTGATCTAACTGCTGATGTGAAAATAAAACAAGAAAATCTTACCAATGCTAAGAATGTCCTTGCTCAAAAAGAACGTAACCTTACTAACGCTAAAAACAACCTAGCAACTGAACAAGATAAATTGGTTGAACTCAAAGCACTGGTGCAGACTGCTGAAAATAATCTTGAACTTGCTAAAGAAAAAGTAGTACAAGCTACTAAGAAGCTTGAACAAGCCAAGGCTGACCTTGAAAACTTGCTCAATGCAGTGCCTAACTTAGCTAAAGCTAAGAAAGTCCTTTCTGAAAAAGAAACTACTCTTAAAGAGAAAGTAACTGCTTTGAAAGAGGCACAAGCTATCCTTGACGAGTTGTTGAAAGAACAGAAACTCGACCAAGAGAATTATGACAAACTCTTTGCCTTGTATAGTGCACAAGTAGAAGCTAAACGTTTAGCTGACCTTGAAGTAAAACGTAAAGAGCTTGAATCCTTGGGGTATAAACCAGTACCAGTTGTAGATGGTAAAGGGAATGTTGTGGATTACAAAGCAGAGAAAGTAACGGTAGGAACTAAAGACGATAAAACATATCAAGCTCCTGCACAGGCTACAAATGCAAAAGCAGAATCTAAGAAACAACTTCCAAACACTGGAATGAAAGAATCGAATCTCCTATCATTACTTGGGGCAAGTCTTGGTCTTCTCGCTTTGGTAGGGAAACGAAAATATAATAGATAAAAAGAAAGAGAGCAGTGGTTCTCTTTTCTAATGAATGGAAACAAATTAGTATATATGGAAAAATTTTATATAAGGGAAACTTTTGATATTCTGGTTCGATTTTTGCTTATTTTTTTATGAAAGTTTACCTTATTTTAATGAAAGTGATTGAAATTGGTTGAAGTTTTATTTTCCGAAAACTAATGAAAACATTGGTTTTAAAGCACTTTGAAATTAGATGAAATAAGTGGTGCCCCAACCAGGTCTTAAAAAAGCTCGTAAAGCATCACAATTTAGTAAACGTTAATTCGAAAGAATTACTATACTTATACAGAGCACCTTTCGGTGTATTCTTTTTATACTTTCTTACTTAATTGGTGCAATTGACACAGTTGTTGCGACTTTAGTCGCTTACAAATGTGGCTACAACCTGACAAGGTCAGTTACCTCAAAACGTTAATCAATACGATACTATCAACGTTTCAAATCACTCGAAAGTTTACCTCAAAGTTTACCTTATTTTCACCTTATTGTTTTAGAGATTTTAAAGCAAATTCACCTACTGTCATAGGAACTAGATTAGAAGTGTTGACATAAGTCTTTGTTGTAATCGTTTCACTATGCGTTAGTGCTTTATAGATTCCATAGTTTAATCCAGTTTTAGCTATTTTATTATTTCTTGAGTATTAGCTTCTCAGCAAAAACGTTGAGAGCAGGTGCAACAGAATTTCCATTCAGAGAAGTATCTGATAGGAAGATAGGGTTAACAACTTCTACAAGAGCATCTTCTGGGAAGACTGTGGTAGAAGCAGGTGTAATAACGTGGAAGGCGCCATGAGTCTCACTATTTAGAATATGTTTTTGCTACTTTCCTTCTTTACCAAAGACATAACGAGGAGCGTTTCATAATTTCTCATAGTAAGCTAGGCCGATAAATTCTGGTTTCATTTTTAAAGTTTCTGGGATCATATTTGTTTCCTTTATGATTGTAAAATAAAAAGAGTTAAGCTGGTAGCTTCACTCTTGAGTAGTAGTGAGAAGAGAGTTTACATTTAAACATTCTAGTATAGAATTCCACTTCAGCATGAGAAAATCCTGTGATGAGTGATTTCTTTGCTAAAGAATCTAAATCCTTCAAAGCTTGAGTGTATAGCTGTGAGGTTAGCTTATCAGATGAACTAAATATTCTATATGTAAATGTGTAATTATCGTAAAGTCTTTTACATTGTAGTGCAAAAAAGTTTGTCATAGTTTCCTCCTTTATTATAAAAGTAAAAAGCTACTAAGAAAAAAGAAGACTTAGTAGCCTAAGAGTAAGTCTATCCAGATAGATAGACAGCAGTAAAGAAAAGTTATTTGGTTGAAGGCTTCCTCCTTAACGGTGGTAACGTTTAGCAAAGTGCTTTGCATCAATTACCATCACTTTCCCAGCCAATCTCATCAGGTAGTCATAATCTTGCCCTTAAGATTCTCTTACGCCCTTTGGCGAAGCCAG
>CABTAV010000078.1:0-8132 GCA_902482895.1 uncultured Streptococcus sp.
TCATAGATTTCCTCAAACCGTTTTCTCTTATCCTGCATTTTGCGGAAAATCGAGTAAATATGCTTGGGACGACCGTAAATCTTCCCTTTCAAGTGACGATCCGTCGTATAGTCTTCTAGTTTCGTAACTACCTCATCCACCAAGGCTTCACGCTCTCTGCGTTTTTCCTTCATCATATGAGTAATCTTGTAAAACTCCGTTGGATTAAGATAACGAAAAGATAGATCTTCCAATTCCCATTTAACGCTAGAAATCCCCAAACGGTGGGCAAGTGGGGCATAAATTTCCATGGTTTCTTTGGAAATTCGCTCCTGCTTATCTTTTCGAAGATGTTTCAGGGTCCGCATATTGTGCAAGCGGTCAGACAGTTTGACCAAGATAACACGAATGTCCTCAGACATGGCCATGAGCATCTTGCGATGATTTTCAGCCAACTGCTCTTCGTGAGACTTGTATTTGACCTTACCAAGCTTGGTAACCCCATCTACGATTACCCGCACATCAGGACCAAACTCTCTTTCCAAATCGTCCAAGGTCGCATCTGTATCTTCCACCACGTCATGCAAGAAACCACAAGCTACCGTTACAGCATCCAGCTTGAGCTTAGCTAAAATACCTGCCACTTGGATAGGGTGAATGATATAAGGTTCACCTGATTTACGATATTGACCACTATGGCATTCAACGGCGTAAATCAAGGCTTTATGTACAAAAGCAACATCCTCTTCCGTTAAATATTCTTTGGTTAAAGCGACAACTTCTTCGCCTGTTAAATTCACTTCTTTTGGCATCTCTACTCTCCAATTCTTCCTACCATTTTATCACTTTTTTAAGAATATGAAAACTAGAAAATTCCCTCTCAATCAATCCACATCTCAAAAAACACTGCCAGATTTCTAGCAGTGTTTTGAGTTTTATTTATCTTAGTAAACTGTTTTTTCAGTTTCTACATCGAAGAAGTGCGCTTTGTTCAAGTCAAATCCAAGTTCAACTGTTGCACCTGTTTGCAAGTAGTCACGAGCATCAACTTTGGCAACAAATTCATCTTTACCAACTTGGCAGTAAAGGTGAGATTCTGAACCAAGCAATTCTGATACAGAGATAGTTGCTTTGACAACTGATTCTGGGAATGTTTCAAGGAAAGCAGGTTCTGCATTCACGTCTTCTGGACGGATACCGAAGATCAATTCTTTACCTTCGTAACCTTTTTCACGAAGAACTTTCAATGCTCCTTCTGGAACTTTCAAACGGAAACCGTCAGAAACAATTTCGCTACCAACCAATTTCACATTGATGAAGTTCATAGCTGGGCTTCCGATGAATCCTGCTACGAATTTGTTAACTGGGTTTTTGTAAACTTCTTGAGGAGTACCGATTTGTTCTACACGTCCGATAGTACCTGTACCAGCAGGGTTCTTAGTTGCTGACATGATAACGATACGGTCTGCAAGTGTCATCGCTTCTGTTTGGTCGTGAGTTACGTAGATAGTTGTAGCTCCGATACGACGGTGGATTTTAGCGATTTCAGCACGCATTGATACACGAAGTTTTGCATCCAAGTTTGACAAAGGTTCGTCCATCAAGAATACTTTTGCATCACGGACAATGGCACGACCCATGGCAACACGTTGACGTTGACCACCTGAAAGGTCAGCAGGTTTACGATCCAAGAACTCTTTCAAGCCAAGGATTGCTGCAGCTTCTTGCACACGTTTGTCGATGTCTTCCTTGCTGTATTTACGCAATTTCAAACCGAAAGCCATGTTGTCATAAACAGTCATGTGTGGATAAAGAGCATAGTTTTGGAATACCATGGCGATGTCACGGTCTTTTGGAGCCACGTCGTTGACAACCACGCCATCGATAGATGCAGTACCTTCTGTGATGTCTTCAAGACCAGCAATCATACGAAGAGTTGTTGATTTACCACATCCAGAAGGACCTACGAAAACGATAAATTCTTTATCTTTGATGTCCAAGTTGAAGTCTTCAACTGAATAGTGTTCGCTGTTTGGATATTTTTTGTAAATGTTTTTAAGATTTAATTCTACCATCGAGGTGAACTCCTTTTGTCTTTTGATAGTTTTATTATATATGAAAACGCTTTATATTTCTATGGCAAGGTGACCAAAAAAACAAAAAAGTTCTGTGCAACTTGCACAAAACTTTAAAGAATATCTGGTAAAACCAACTGATAACATAAGGTAAGATCCGTTAACTCCTTCAACTGAAGCCCTGTCAATTCTTCCCATTTATCAATCTTGTATTGGAGAGAATTGCGGTGCAGATAGAGTTGCTGAGCTGTTTTAGTCAGAACAGCACTGTTTTTCCAAAGAGAAAGGATAATTTCCTGAATCTGATCCTGATCCAAGATCATCTGGTGCAGGCATTCTTTAATGACCCTCAGATCCACAAGTCTTTCTCCCAAACTCCAAAGATAGAGCTGAGAAAAAGTATGAACACCTTGGTGACCCTGACGCCACCAAGTCTTAAATAAATCCCGCTCCGCTTTAATCAAGTCTGATAGGGCTTGATGGCCTGTCTGAGACCAAACCTGGCCTAACATAATAGACAAACGAAGTCCAAAGTCATACTCCACCGCTTCAATCGTATCAGATAAGATTGAACGAACAGAGGAATATTTATCTTGTTGAAGCACGAAAACATAATCCTGAGCTCCGACCTGAAGCACCGTCTGACAGTTAGGAAAAAGAGTCCGCATCATATCTAGCCAAGAAGCTAGATTTTCCTGCTGAAAATAGGACAGATGACAATAAACCAACTGAATCTTTTTAAAAGCTTGCGGTGCCTGTCCCTTCCCCTCAATCAAATAGGAATACCAAGGATTGAGCGAACGAGCTTGCTCCTGCTGGGTCAAAAGGGCAACCAATTGCTTTTCACGCTCGCTGAGCCCAGCTTCCTCCAGCAAAATCCACTGCTGAGAAGCTAAAGGAAAAGTGAGATAACCCTCTTTCTCTACTGGTTGGTCTGAAATCTGAGCTTCAGGAAACCAGTCTTGTAGTTCTTTTGCCATCATGTCCTAGCCCTCCACTTTTTGGATGCACCATGAAATCAAGCTCTCAAGACGTTCCAGATTTTCAGTCATATGGAGATAGCCCATGACTGCTTCAAATCCTGTGGACATACGGTAAGTCACCACATCAGCATTTTTGGCCTTGGTATGACTATTGGTATTGCGGCCACGTTTGTAGATTTCTTCTTCTTTTTCCGTCAGTACTTGCTCCTCCAACATAAGGGAAATCAGGCGGGCCTGAGCCTTGGCTGAGACATACTTGGTCGCCTCTTGGTGAAGTTTATTGGGCTTGGTCATGCCTTTGAGGATGAGGTGACGACGAATATACATAGAATACACCGCGTCCCCCTCAAAAGCTAGCGCAATCCCGTTAATGAGATTGACATCAATCACGTGTCCACCTCACTCCATCCTTGGTATCAAGGAGCTTAATCCCTTGAGCAGCCAATTGGTCACGAATCTGGTCCGCTGTCGCAAAGTCACGATTGGCACGCGCTTCTTGGCGTTTTTGAATCAAGGATTCTATCTCTGCATCCAAAACTTCCTCGACAAAGACAATTCCAAAGACTTCCAACATATCTGCAAGAGCTTCCTTAACACTTGTATCATAGTTGCCTGAGTTGATCCATTTGGCCATTTCAAAGACTACTGTGATACCGTTGGCAGAGTTGAAATCTTCATCCATAGCTGCTATAAACTTGTCTTTAAAAGCCTGTAACTCTTGAGCATCTACAATCCCAGAAAATGGTTGTTCGTAAGTGTTCTTTAGATACTTGAGATTGGTCTCCGCATCCCGCACTGCCTTTTCCGTAAAGTTGATAGGCTTACGGTAATGTTGAGTCGCAAAGAAGAAACGAAGTACTTGCCCATCGAGCGTTTTGAGAGCATCGTGCACTGTGATAAAGTTACCCAAGGACTTGGACATCTTGACATTATCGATATTGACAAATCCATTGTGCATCCAGTAGTTAGCAAAGGTCTTACCTGTTTTGGCTTCTGACTGGGCAATTTCATTGGTATGATGAGGAAACTCGAGGTCGGCTCCGCCACCGTGGATATCGATGGTATCGCCCAAAATCTCTGTTGACATGACCGAACACTCAATATGCCAGCCCGGACGACCAGGTCCCCAAGGACTATCCCAAGAAATCTCGCCTGGCTTGGCAGCTTTCCATAGGGCAAAGTCTACAGGATTTTCCTTACGAGCCGTTTCTTCATCGGTACGACCTGAAGCCCCTAGTTCCAAATCTTCCAAGGTTTTGTTAGCCAACTTGGCATAGTTGTGGGATTTTTCCACACGGAAGTAAACATCCCCTTGACTCTCGTAGGCAAAGCCTTTTTCAATTAAGTCTTCCACAAAACGGATAATGTCAGCCATAAACTCCACCACACGTGGATGGCGAGTCGCAGGTTTGACGCCCAAGGCCGTCACATCCTCACGAAAGGCAGCGATATACTTGTCCGCAACCTCCTGAGGCGTGATCCCTTCTTCCTTGGCACGGTTGATAATCTTATCATCCACATCTGTAAAATTGGAAATATAGGCAACCTCAAATCCCCGATACTCAAAATAGCGACGAACCGTATCAAAAGCCACCGTTGAACGGGCATTTCCCACGTGGATATAGTTATACACGGTTGGCCCACAAACATACATCTTAACCTTGCCGTCCTCAATCGGGACAAATGCTCGCAAATCACGAGACATAGTGTCATAGATTTTAATCATAAATCATAATCAGGAAAGCTAAAATCCAAGAACAGTTAGTCTCATCACTGAGAGTTCAATTGAATTTCAGTCCGAATGTCTCTACACTTCGGAATCCCTTGCTCCTTTCTCATTCAGATAAACCACCTGAGTCTGTTTGACAAAGCCAATTTTTTCATACAAACGTTTGGCACCTACATTGCTATCTTCTACTGCAATCTGAAATTTCTTATCATTTTGCTCAATTAGTTGGTTGACAAGGAATTTTGCTAAGTAGCTCCCATAGCCTTTCCCACGTTCAGGTTCTGATATTGCTAAACCGTAGAAGTAATTCGTATCGCTCGATAAATCAACCGTGCAAGTTCCAATAACCTGACCGTCTTTTAATAAAATATACAGGCGGCTTTCTGGATCTTTCAGAGCTTCAGCAACATATCTATCCACAACTTCTCTAGATTCATGTTCCTCTGAGAATGCCTGAAATTTTAATTGACTAATTTGATCCTGATACGAACTATCAGCTAACAAAACTTCAAGATTGGAAACATTTGCTAACGGATAAGGTTTTCTATCCTTACCTAACCAAGTTTCTGTATCCTCATCCTCGACCAATCCCCAGTTGCTAACAAAATCAGGATGGCGGTCTAGAAAAACACGCTCTGTCTGAAAAGTGACTGATCGAATAGAAAAAGAAACTGTTTCTCTCTCAAAACTAGTAAACAATGCACGCGCAATTCCCTGATGGCGATGATCTGGATGAACCAGTATCGTCACTTCCACATCTTGGTCATCAGCATAGACAGTTAAGAGACCAACAAGTTCGCCTTTTTCATAATAAAGGAAAAAGGCGGGCATGTTTGGGTCAAAATTAAGCATGTTAGAAAGATAGGGATCACGATAGGTACCGTCATAGTTTTGGCAACAGTTAATTAGTTTTTTCGCCTCAGATAACTCCTCTTGGCTTAACTTGTTTCTTGCTTGAATCATATAGGTATCCTCTACAAACCAGACGATCTGTGACTAGCATCTTTAGCATGCTCGAGTTTATTGACGTAGTACTCTCGTTTTTCTTCAACTTCGTGAATGATCGGCTCGTCTTTCTTACCATGTACACGGACAATCTTGGCAGGAATACCGACCACTGTCACATCACTAGGTACGTCTGCCACAACAACTGCTGCAGCACCGACCTTGGCATTTTCACCAATTTCCACTGGTCCAATGACTTGGGCATGAGCGGATATTAAAGCTCCTTTTCGCACGGTTGGATGGCGTTTGCCACAGTCTTTCCCTGTTCCCCCAAGAGTCACCCCATGATAGAGGAGAACGCCTTTTTCAACGATAGCCGTCTCTCCAATTACCAAGCCAGAACCGTGGTCGATAAAGACACCTGAATCAATCTGGGCACCTGGATGAATCTCAATCTGAGTCCAAAAGCGCCAAAACTGACTGTGCATACGAGCTAAGAGCTTAAAGCCGTGCTTCCAGAGAAAATGCGAGAGACGGTGGGCCGCCAAGGCCTTGACACCTGGATAAGTCAGCAAAACCTCCAAAGTGGTGCGGGCCGCTGGATCATTTTCTTTCACGATATCAATGGTTTCGCGCCACCATCCCATACATTTCTCCTTTTCTTATTCTGAATCTTTTGGTGTTTCTGTAAATTCTTTCTTAGGTTTGTGATCCTTGTGATGACGTGGGCGGTGAGGTCTTTCAGACTTTTCACCATTTTCATCATGCTCAGGTTTTGGAGGACGAGGAAGAAGAGCCTTCATAGAAGCATCGATACGGCCTTTTTCATCAATCTTGATAACCTTAACATCAACTTCATCACCGATTTCTACCAAGTCTTCTACACGGTTGGTACGAGTCCAAGCCATTTCAGAAATGTGCACAAGTGCATCTGTCTTGTCAAAGAGATTGACAAAGGCACCAAATTTCTCGATACGAACAACCTTAGCATGGTAAACTTCATCCACTTTGGCTTCACGAACCAAGCCAGCAATGATTTCTTTGGCACGGTTGATGGCATCTTGGTCGCTAGAGTAGATAGACACATTTCCTTCTTCGTCGATATCAATCTTAACGCCTGTTTCAGCGATAATCTTGTCGATAGTTTCGCCACCTTTACCGATAACAATCTTGATCTTGTCCACATCAATCTTGATGGTATCAATTTTCGGAGCAGTTGGAGCCAATTCTGGACGAACTTCTGGAATAGTTGCTTCAATCACATCAAGGATTTCAAAACGCGCTTTCTTGGCTTGAGCAAGGGCCTCAGTCAAGATTTCTGCAGTAATTCCTTGAATCTTGATATCCATCTGAAGGGCTGTAATCCCGTCTCGAGTACCTGCAACCTTGAAGTCCATATCTCCAAAGTGGTCTTCCAAACCTTGGATATCTGTCAATACTGTGTAGTTATTTCCATCTGAGATAAGTCCCATAGCAATACCAGCTACTGGCGCCTTGATTGGCACACCACCAGCCATAAGGGCAAGAGTTCCTGCACAGATAGAAGCCTGAGATGAAGAACCGTTTGATTCCAAGACCTCAGCTACCAAGCGGATAGCGTATGGGAATTCCTCCAAGCTTGGCAAGACTTGAGCAAGGGCACGCTCACCGAGAGCACCGTGACCAATTTCACGACGACCTGGCGCACCATAACGACCAGTTTCCCCTACAGAGTATTGAGGGAAGTTATAGTGGTGCATAAAGCGTTTCTTGTACTCTGGATCCAAACCATCGATGATTTGAGTTTCACCCATTGGAGCCAAAGTCAAAACTGAAAGGGCTTGAGTTTGGCCACGAGTAAAGAGACCAGAACCGTGCACACGAGGAAGGAAGTCAACAACCGCATCCAAAGGACGGATTTCATCAACCTTACGGCCGTCAGGACGAACCTTATCTTCTGTAATCAAACGGCGCACTTCAGCGTGTTCCATCTGTTCCAAGATTTCAGCCACATCACGCATGATACGGTCAAATTCTTCATGGTCTGCATATTTTTCTTCGTAAACTGCAGTCACTTGGTCTTTGACTGCTTGAGTTGCAGCTTCACGAGCCAATTTTTCTTCTACTTGAACCGCTTTTTGGAGGTCGCTGTTGTAGGCTGCGATGATTTCAGCTTGCAAGTCAGCATCCACATGAAGCAATTCTACTTCTGCTTTTTCCTTACCAACTGCCGCAACGATTTCTTCTTGGAAAGCAATCAATTCTTTGACTGCTTCATGCCCTTTGAGAAGGGCTTCCAACATAATTTCTTCTGACAATTCTTTGGCACCAGACTCAACCATGTTGATAGCGTGTTTGGTACCAGCTACTGTTAATTCAAGAAGCGATTGCTCTGCTTGTTCTTGAGTAGGGTTGATGATGATTTGGCCATCTACATAGCCC
>CABTAV010000079.1:0-8029 GCA_902482895.1 uncultured Streptococcus sp.
TGCTTGATACGGCTGACAAGGTCTTTGCCTATATCCGTAAAGATGGGGACCGTCGTTTTCTAGTTGTGGCCAACTTGTCCAATGAAGAGCAAGACCTAGTAGTCGAAGGAAAAGTTAAATCAGTCTTGATTGAAAACACTGTGGCGCAAGAAGTCTTTGAAAAACAAATCTTGGCTCCATGGGATGCTTTCTGTGTGGAAATGACTAACTAAAAAGTGAGAACCTTGAGCCTTAGAGTTTGAGGTTTTTTGCTAAAAGTTGTGTAAAAAACTCTTTTAAAAAAATTTGTTAGAATTTTCTAAAAAATCTGTCAAAAGCTCTTGCATTTGTAAAAAAATAGGGTATAATAGTGAAAATACTATTTTGAAGGAGATTATTTATGCAATCGAAAAAGTGGCTCTTAGGAGCAGGAGTGACCTTGAGTACAGCCATTCTTTTAACAGCTTGTGGGAAAAGTGAAAAGAATGCAGACGCTCCCAAAACATTTTCTTATGTTTATGCTGTTGATCCATCATCCTTGGATTATAGCGTTACAAGTAAAAGTTCAACTTCTGACGTAATAGGTAATGTCGTCGACGGTCTTTTAGAGAATGATAAATATGGGAATCTCATTCCTTCTCTAGCAGAGGATTGGTCAGTTTCTAAAGATGGCTTGACTTATACTTACAAACTACGTAAAGGTGTGAAGTGGTATACTTCAGAAGGAGAAGAGTATGCGGAAGTTAAAGCTCAGGATTTTGTCACCGGATTAAAGCATGCAGCAGACGGAAAATCCGATGGTCTTTCTTTGGTTGAGAAATCCATCAAAGGATTGGAGGCTTATGTTAGTGGTGAGACAAACGACTTCTCAACTGTAGGTGTGAAGGCTCTTGATGATTATACGGTAGAATATACCCTTAATAAACCGGAAAGTTTTTGGAACTCTAAAGTAACCACAGCAACCATGCTCCCTGTAAATGAAGAATTTTTGAATGCAACAGGCAAGGATTACGGAGCGCCAACCCCATCAAGTATTCTTTACAATGGTCCATATTTTTTGAAATCTTTGATTTCTAAATCTGTGATTGAATATGAAAAAAATCCTAACTATTGGGATAAGGAAAATGTCAAGATTGATAATGTAAAATTAACATTCTATGACGGATCAGATCAAGAATCCCTTATCCGTAGTTTCGCTACAGGAGCATATAATACAGCGAGACTTTTCCCAAATAGTTCAAGTTTTGCTTCTACCAAAGAGAAATATGGAGATCAGATTATTTATAGCCCTCAGGAAGCAACTAGTTATTACTTTACTTTTAACGTAAATCGTCAATCATATAATAAAACAGCCAAGACAGATGAAGGACAAAAGCTTTCTACAAAAGAAGCCATGCTGAATAAAAATTTCCGTCAAGCAATTAATTTTGCCTTCAATCGCCACGCCTATACAGCTCAATTAAACGGTGAAGAGGGTGCGGATAAGATTATTCGTAATAGTCTAGTGCCAGATAATTACGTTCAAGTAGCTGGGAAGACCTTCGGACAGTTGGCTCAGGATGAACTACTGAAATATGGAGAACAGTGGAAAGATGTGACTCTCACAGATGGTAAGGATACAATTTACAATCCAACAAAGGCCAAGTCTGCATTTGAAAAAGCGAAGTCAGAATTGCAAGCTAAGGGAGTGAGTTTCCCGATTCATCTAGATGTGCCAGTAGAACAGACAGATGTAGTTGCGGTGCAACAAACCAATTCGCTAAAACAATCAATTGAAGAAACGCTTGGAACGGAGAATGTGATTATAGATGTTCTTCAAATGACAGATAGTGAGAAGGAAAGTATTACTTCTCAAGCTAAAGTTCCAACCCAAAAAGATTATGATTTGAACGGAACAGGTTGGGGACCAGATTACCAAGATCCAGCAACCTATCTCAATATTTTAGATGCTAAGAAGGGTTCTGCCTTGAAACATCTAGGTATAACAAAGGGCAAGGATCCTGAAGTTGTGGCAAAAGTTGGCTTGGATGAATACAAGAAGCTCTTGGATGATGCGGCTTCTGAGACAAGTAATCTTGATAAACGATACGAAAAGTATGCTAAAGCACAGGCTTGGGTTACTGATAGTTCACTTCTTATTCCAGTTGCTTCTTCAGGGGGCTCTCCTATGGTTAGTCGTACTGTTCCATTTACCAAAGCTTATTCACAGGTCGGTATTAAGGGGGATCCATTTATTTTTAAAGGAATGGAACTTCAAAATGATATTGTGACAACTAAAGAGTATGATGCGGCCTTCAAAAAGTGGCAAAAGGAAAAACTGGAATCGAATGCTCAGTATCAAAAGGATTTAGAAAAGCACATAAAATAACGTGAATGAGATTCTTGCTTTCGTTAGGTTATCAGTTAATTCATTGATATTTAAATGATAAATCGCATAAAAACAAGGGAGGACTGTATGAAAGACAGAAATCCTTTGTTTTTTTATGACTAAAGTTTATAAACTTTCATTCTAGAAATTCAATTAACTTTACAAATTCCCACTATTTTGGTAAAATAAACCTATGTTATAAAAACTAACATAAAGGAGAAAGAAGATGACTACAAAAAAGCGTATCCTTAGTGCAGGTCTGACTGTTGCAGCTGCCTTGCTGTTAACTGCTTGCGGACAATCAGGTTCAGATACAAAAACTTACTCATCAACCTTTAGTGGAAACCCAACTACATTTAACTACTTATTAGACTACTACGCTGATAATACAGCTATTATTACTAACCTAGTTGATGGTTTGCTTGAAAATGACAACCACGGAAACCTAGTTCCATCTTTGGCAGAGGACTGGTCTGTTTCAAGCGACGGTCTGACTTATACCTATAAACTGAGAAAAGATGCCAAATGGTTTACGGCTGACGGTGAAGAGTATGCCCCAGTCAAGGCACAAGATTTTGTGACAGGTATCAAATACGCAGTGGATAATAAATCCCAGGCCATTGACTTGATTCAAAACTCAATCAAGGGCTTGAATGATTATATTACAGGAGCGGATTCTGACTTTTCTAAGGTTGGAGTGAAAGCCATTGATGACCATACTGTTGAGTATACTTTGGCGCGCCCAGAACCTTACTGGAACTCAAAAACAACCAACAGTATTCTTTTCCCAGTGAATGAAGAGTTTCTAAACTCAAAAGGGAAAGATTTTGGTACCCTATCTCCAGATAGCATTCTCTACAGCGGACCTTATTTGTTAAAAGATTTCACATCAAAATCATCGATCGAGTATGTGAAAAATCCGCATTATTATGATCATGACAAAGTATCGATTGAACACGTAAAATTGGCCTATTTTGATGGTTCAGACCAAGAATTGACCATCCGTAACTTTGAAAGTGGAGCTTATTCAATCGCAGGTGTTTATCCAAATAGTTCTAACTTTGCTAAGACCAAGGAGAAATATAAGGATAATATCGTCTATAGCTTGCAGGACAAGACTTCTTGGTATTTCAATTTTAACGTCAACCGTAAGGCCTACAATCACACTGCTAAAACAACAGATGAGCAGAAGAAGTCAACTGAGACAGCTGTTTTGAACAAGAACTTCCGCCAAGCGGTGAACTTTGCCTTGGACCGCACAGCCTATTCTGCTCAGTCAAATGGGGAAGAAGCGGCTAGCAAGACCCTTCGTAACACCCTAGTACCTCCTACATTTGTCCAAGTTGGAGACAAGACTTTTGGAGAAGTAGTCGCTTCTAAATTGGTCAACTATGGCACAGAATGGTCAGGTATTAACTTGGCAGATGCTCAGGATGCCTATTTTAACAAAGAAAAAGCCCAAGCAAAATTTGCGGAAGCTAAAAAAGAATTGGCAAGTCAAGGTGTGACTTTCCCTATTCACTTGGATGTAGCTGTTGATCAAACAAGTAAAAATGCTGTGACAGGCATGAACTCAGTTAAGCAGACCCTTGAGTCAGTTTTAGGTGCTGATAACATTGTCATTGATGTTCAGCAACTTTCAACAGATGATTTTAATAACGTAGCCTTCTTAGCACCAACACCAGCTGATCGAGACTATGATTTGAGCTTTGATGGTTGGGTAGGTGACTATCAGGATCCATCAACTTATCTCAATCCTTTCAATGCAGAGGATGGATTCTACCTCAAAATTTTTGGTCTAGATGCTCAAGAAGATAAAGCTAAGATTGCTAGCTTGGGGCTTGATACTTACACCAAGATGCTCAAAGATGCAGATAGTGAAAATAAAGATGTAGCAAAACGCTATGAAAAATATGCTGAAGCACAGGCTTGGATGATTGACAATTCTCTGATTATGTCAGCCATGTCAAGTGGTGGAACAGCATCTGTAACCAAAGTAACGCCATTTACAAGAGGGTACTCAATGGTCGGTATCAAGGGTGATGGCAATAACTACAAGTATATGAAACTGCAAAAAGATACTGTGACAATCAAACAGTTTGAAGAAGCTAAGACTAAATGGGAGCAAGAAAGTAAAAAAGCAATCGAAAAAGCTCAAAAAGAAGCAGAAAATCATGTCAAATAGATGAGCGAGGTTCCGTAAGGGACCTTGTTTTGATGTTTATATAGTAAATTTATTGATGTAATTGGTTGCAAGTCAAAAAGAATGTTTCGGAAAGAAGATGAAAATGCCTTACCTAAGCGGATTTACCCCGCAAGTGTATTTTTTTATGATATAATAAAATGAAATAAAAATTGATAATAGAGGTATATCGTGAGTAGATCTTCGAAGCGAGCTCGTAAGGGTAAAACAAAAATATTGATTAGTTGGGGGTTGCTAGCTATCTATGCATTACTAGCAGTCTTTTTATTGTTTTTGATTTTCAAGTATAATATGCTAGCCTTCCGATATCTCAATATAGTGGTTGCTGTCTTAATTGTAGCCTTAGCCATCTTGTGCTTCTTTTTAATTCGGTCTAAGAAAGCTAAAAATCTAACGCTGATTTTATTACTGCTTGGTGTGTTAATCAATGGAACTTCTCTCTTTGCTGTAGGGCAGTTCATTGGATTTACCAGTCGCCTGAATGCGACATCGAACTACTCACATTATTCGATGAGTATTGCGGTATTAGCAGATAGTTCAATTGATAATATCAGTCAGGTAACCAGTGTAACGGGGCCGACTGGGACGGATAAGGATAATATCCAACAGTTGATGAATGATCTTAAGGCTAGTCAAAATAAGGAATTGACAGTCGAAGAAAGCAGATCCTATCTTGCGGCCTATAAGAGCTTGTTAGCTGGCGATACAAAGGCAATCATTCTAAACAGTGTCTTTGAAAACATTATTGAATCAGAATATCCTGACTATGCTTCAAAAATTAAGAAAATCTATACCAAAGAATTAACCAAGACGGTTGAAACTCCAAAGGATGTCAAAGGTGACAGTTTCAATGTTTATATCAGCGGAATTGATACTTACGGTCCAATTAGTTCAGTTTCTCGTTCGGATGTCAATATCATTATGACAGTGAATCGTGAAACGAAAAAGATTCTCTTGACCACAACACCTCGTGATTCCTATGTTCCAATTGCAGATGGTGGTAACAACCAAAAAGATAAGTTGACCCATGCGGGGATTTATGGAGTAGATGCTTCCATTCATACCCTGGAAAATCTCTACGGTATTGACTTGAACTATTACGCTCGTTTGAATTTCACTTCTTTCTTGAAATTAATAGATCTTCTCGGTGGAGTTGATGTTCATAATGATCAAGAATTTACTGCTCATACAAATGGGAAGTTCTATCCTGTAGGGAATGTTCATCTTGACTCGGAGCAAGCTCTTAGCTTTGTACGTGAGCGTTATTCATTGGCAGATGGAGACCGAGATCGTGGTCGTAACCAGCAAAAAGTCATTGTTGCAATTCTGCAAAAGTTAACTTCGACAGAAGCTTTGAAAAATTATGACAGTATTATAAAGGGTCTACAAGATTCCGTGCAAACCAATATGCCACTTGAAACCATGATGAACCTGGCCAATGCCCAACTTGAGAGTGGTGGAACTTATAAGATTAATTCGCAAGATCTTAAAGGAACAGGGCGTATGGATTTGCCATCCTATGCCATGCCTGATAGCAACCTTTACATGATGGAGATAAGTGATAGCAGTTTAGAGTCAGTCAAGGCTGCAATCAATGATGTGATGGAAGGAAAATAAGACACAATGATTGATATTCATTCGTATATCGTATTTGGTGTGGATGATGTTTTAAAATCTAAGCAAGAAAGCAAGGTCCTTTTGACAGAAGCTTATGGACAAGAAGTACGGACTTGAGATGTAAAACATGCAATTGTAACATCGATTAAAGTTATCCATCTTGTACAATTGCTACAACAGTTTGTTAAAAATAAAAGGAGGGAGTTATGTACGATTATCTTGTCGTTGGTGCTGGTCTTTTTGGTGCAGTCTTTGCCCATGAAGCAGCCCTAAAAGGAAAAAAAGTAAAAGTCATTGAAAAACGAAATCATATCGCGGGTAATATCTATACTCGTGAAGAGGAAGGAATTCAAGTTCATCAGTATGGTGCTCATATTTTTCATACTTCTGATAAGGAGATTTGGGATTATGTAAATCAGTTTGCAGAATTTAACCGTTACACAAACTCCCCTGTTGCTAATTATAAGGGTGAGATTTATAACCTTCCTTTTAATATGAATACCTTCAATAAACTTTGGGGAGTTGTAACGCCAGCAGAAGCACAGGCTAAGATTGATGAGCAACGTGCTGTTTTAAATGGCAAAACTCCTGAAAATTTGGAAGAACAGGCTATTTCTCTTGTAGGTACAGACATCTACGAAAAATTAATCAAAGATTATACAGAGAAACAGTGGGGCAAGCCAACTACGGAACTTCCAGCCTTTATCATTCGCCGTTTGCCAGTACGTCTGACCTATGATAACAACTATTTTAACGATATCTATCAAGGGATTCCAATTGGTGGATACACTCAAATAGTTGAAAAAATGTTGGATCATGAAAACATTGATGTAGAAACAAATGTTGATTTCTTTGCGAATAAAGAGCAATATATGAAGGATTTCCCTAAGATTGTCTTTACTGGTATGATTGATGAATTCTTCGACTATAAGTTGGGTGAACTAGAGTACCGTAGTCTTCGTTTTGAAAACGAGACCTTGGATATGGAGAATTACCAAGGAAATGCAGTTGTGAACTATACAGATGCAGATACCCCATATACTCGCATTATTGAACACAAACATTTTGAGTTTGGGAATCAAGCAAAGACGATCATTACTAAAGAACATTCTAAAACATGGGAAAAAGGTGATGAGCCTTATTATCCAGTTAATAATGATCGTAATAATCATTTGTATAAATCATATAAAAAATTGGCTGATGAGCAAGGCAATGTTATCTTTGGTGGCCGTTTAGGACACTATCGTTATTACGATATGCACCAGGTAATTGGAGCAGCCTTGCAGTGTGTAAGAAATGAGTTAGATTAAACAACTAAAACTGTTTACAGTAGCTATTTAGCAATATGATTGATCATTCCTTGACTACCTAGTGTAGTCGAGGTTTTTTGATAGTATTCATATTTTTACAACCTTATTGTTTAAAAAATAATTTTCAAAAATTCTGAAAATTGTATTGACAGGACTTGAAAAAGAGTCTATAATGAATAAAAAAACGAAGGAGAAGACTATGAAAACAAGAAAAGTATTGGCTCTTGCGGGAGTGACTTTATTAGCAGCGGGTGTTTTAGCTGCTTGTTCTGGGGGCTCAGGCGCTAAAGGTGAGCAGACCTTTGCATTTACATACGAGAAAGATCCTGATAATCTTAATTATTTAACAACTGGCAAAGCTTCAACATCTGATATTACTAGTAATGTGATTGACGGATTGCTTGAAAATGATAAGTATGGAAACCTTATTCCTTCATTGGCAGAAGACTGGTCGGTTTCTAAGGATGGCTTGACTTATACTTATAAGATTCGTCAGGATGCCAAGTGGTATACATCTGAGGGAGAAGAGTATGCTCCTGTTAAGGCTCAGGA
>CABTAV010000080.1:0-7838 GCA_902482895.1 uncultured Streptococcus sp.
CATTGTTCTTGCTTCAAGTCGCAGTATGGAGCCAGTTGAGTTAGTTGAATCTTATCCAGTAACGGAAGTTTTCATGGAAGGAGCAACCAATCAGCTAGATCAAGAAGTTTTAGATGATGATTTGGTCTTGCCTATCGAAAATGGAGAACTTGACCTTGCTGAGAGCGTGTCAGACAATATCCTACTAAACATTCCTATCAAGGTCTTGACGGCTGAAGAAGAGGCTGGTCAAGGATTTGTCTCAGGAAATGACTGGCAAATCATGACAGAGGAAGAATACCAGGCCCAACAAGCAGTCAAAAAAGAAGAAAACAGTCCTTTTGCTGGCTTACAAGGACTATTTGATGGAGATGAATAATGGTTTTGTCAAAAAAACGAGCACGAAAAGTGCTAGAAGAAATCATTGCTCTGTTTCCAGATGCCAAGCCCAGTCTTGATTTTACCAATCATTTTGAACTACTAGTTGCGGTCATGTTGTCAGCTCAGACAACGGATGCAGCGGTAAATAAGGCCACACCAGGTCTCTTTGCTGCCTTTCCAACGCCACAAGCCATGTCTGTTGCGACAGAGAGTGAGATTGCTTCACACATTTCTCGCCTGGGACTGTATCGGAATAAGGCTAAATTCCTTAAAAAATGTGCCCAACAGTTACTAGACGATTTTGATGGTCAAGTTCCTCAAACACGTGAGGAATTAGAGAGTTTAGCAGGTGTTGGTCGCAAAACAGCCAATGTTGTCATGAGTGTGGGCTTTGGAATTCCAGCCTTTGCAGTAGACACTCATGTGGAGCGTATTTGCAAACACCATGATATCGTCAAAAAATCAGCGACACCGCTTGAGGTGGAAAAACGGGTTATGGATATCTTGCCACCGGAGCAGTGGTTAGCTGCCCATCAGGCCATGATTTATTTTGGAAGAGCCATTTGCCATCCTAAAAATCCAGAGTGTGACCAGTACCCACAGTTATATGATTTTAGCAATTTATAAGATGGCTCATCAAAAGTTTTTGCTTGATTTTAAGCATGCTTTGTGCTATAGTAATTGATAACTAAATATTCCTTTAAACCTGTCCCGTGAGGCAGGCAAGGAGCGTGATAAAGTAGAAGGGTGAAGTCTATACTGTTTGCAGTAGGGCTTACTTAGCTATACATTTCAAGTCTCCTTGTTTAAGGAGACTTTTCTTTTTGGAGGTTTGTCATGAAGACAAAAGAAGTTGTAGACGAATTGACCGTCAAACGAGCGATTACGCGTATTACTTATGAGATTATCGAACGCAACAAAGATTTGAATAAAATCGTCTTGGCTGGTATTAAAACTCGCGGTGTCTTTATCGCCCACCGAATCCAAGAACGTTTGGAACAGCTAGAAAATCTTTCAGTTCCTGTTGTGGAATTGGATACGAAACCTTTCCGTGATGATGTTAAAAGTGGAGAAGATACTTCTTTGGTTTCTGTCGATGTGACAGACCGTGAAGTTATCTTGGTGGATGATGTGCTCTATACAGGTCGTACCATCCGTGCTGCTATTGATAATATTGTCGGTCATGGTCGTCCTGCGCGCGTGAGTTTAGCAGTTCTAGTCGATCGTGGACATAGAGAATTGCCAATCCGTCCAGATTACGTTGGAAAAAATATCCCAACTAGTCGTTCTGAAGAAATCATCGTAGAGATGGCAGAACTTGATGGCCAAGACAGAGTTCTGATTACTGAAGAAGCTTAGAAAGCTGAAGGAGTAGCCATGTCAGAAAATCAACAAGCATTGAACCATGTAGTGTCCATGGAAGACCTCACTGTCGATCAAGTCATGAAATTGATCAAGCGAGGAATTGAGTTTAAAAACGGAGCTCAGCTTCCCTACGAGGACCATCCGATTGTTTCCAATCTTTTCTTTGAGGATTCTACACGGACGCATAAGTCCTTTGAAGTGGCAGAGATTAAACTGGGATTGGAACGACTTGACTTTGATGTGAAAACTAGTTCGGTTAATAAGGGTGAGACACTTTATGATACCATCCTTACTCTGTCTGCTTTAGGAGTGGATGTCTGTGTGATTCGCCACCCTGAGGTTGACTACTACAGAGAGTTAATTGCAAGTCCAACGATTACGACTTCCATTATCAATGGTGGAGATGGTTCGGGACAACATCCTAGCCAGAGCTTGCTTGATTTGATGACTATTTATGAGGAATTTGGTCACTTTGAGGGTCTCAAGGTTGCGATTGCAGGTGACTTGGACCACTCACGCGTTGCCAAATCTAATATGCAGATTTTGAAACGCTTGGGAGCTGAACTTTACTTTGCTGGACCTGAGGAATGGAGAAGTCAAGAGTTTGCAGACTATGGACAGTTTGTAACTATTGATGAAATTATTGATCAGGTGGATGTCATGATGTTTCTCCGTGTGCAACATGAACGTCATGATAGTGGAGCTGTCTTTTCAAAAGAAGACTACCATGCCCAACATGGCTTGACTCAAGAACGTTACGATCGTTTGAAAGAAACAGCAATCCTTATGCACCCAGCTCCAGTCAATCGTGATGTAGAAATCGCAGACCACTTGGTTGAAGCACCAAAATCACGGATTGTCCAACAAATGACCAACGGTGTCTTTGTCAGAATGGCAATCTTAGAATCCGTACTGGCGAGTAGAAACGCCAACTAAAACACAAGACGTTAAAAGACGCCAGTGAGCGTCCACGAGAGGTGAAAATATGACAAAAAGACTTCTAGTATTAGAAGATGGCACAGTTTTTGAAGGCAAGGCCTTCGGAGCAGATATTGATGTAACAGGCGAAATCGTCTTTAATACAGGGATGACCGGCTACCAAGAATCCATTACAGACCAGTCTTATAATGGACAAATCTTGACCTTTACTTATCCTTTGGTAGGAAATTATGGCATTAACCGTGATGATTACGAATCCATTATTCCAACTTGTAAGGGAGTCGTTGTTTTCGAAGAAGCACGTAGAGCTAGTAACTGGCGCAACCAAATGACCTTGGATGAATTTTTGAAAGCCAAGAAAATTCCAGGTATTTCAGGAATTGATACGCGTGCCCTTACCAAGATTATCCGTAAGCATGGTACCATGCGTGCAACCTTGACCCATGTTGGGGACAGTATGGATCATGTAACTGACCAGCTCCAAGCAACAGTCTTACCGACAGATAATATCAAGCAGGTTTCTACTAAAACTTCATATCCAGCTCCAGGAGTTGGTTTGAGTGTGGTGCTAGTGGACTTTGGTCTCAAGCACTCAATCTTACGTGAACTTTCTAAGCGTAACTGTAACGTTACGGTTGTTCCTTATTCAACAACAGCGGAAGAAATTCTCCATCTCAATCCTGACGGAGTTATGTTGTCAAATGGACCGGGAAATCCAGAAGATGTTCCCCAAGCACTGGATATGATTCGTGGTGTGCAAGGAAAAATTCCAATCTTTGGTATTTGTATGGGACACCAACTCTTTGCTATGGCAAATGGGGCTAAGACCTACAAGATGAAATTTGGTCATCGTGGATTTAACCATGCAGTACGTGAAATTGCTACAGGACGCGTAGACTTCACTAGCCAAAACCATGGTTATGCAGTTAGCCGTGAGGATTTGCCAGAGCACTTGATCATTACCCACGAAGAAATCAATGACAAGTCAGTTGAAGGTGTTCGACACAGATACCAACCAGGTTTTTCTGTACAATTCCATCCAGATGCAGCTCCTGGTCCACACGACGCAAGCTACCTATTTGATGAGTTTATCGAGATGATGGAAGCTTTTAAAGGGAAGAAAAGGGGGAATAAGTAATGGGTAATTTATTTGTTAAATTTCAAAATATTTTCGAAGGAAAATCTGAGCAGTTTAAAGGCTACTCAAAATATAAAGGAAAAGTTGCTAATGAATTATTAAAAGATGAAGTAAGTAATGTTTTGAAGAAAAATTCTCTACCTTTTAAAGTTTCTGAGATTAATGCTTTTGTGGCAGGTAGTAAATTTGAGTATGATTTGTTGATTTTAAAGGATGATGCTAATTCTGATAATTTTGCTTATAAAAATGAAGATGTTAAAGCTATAATAGAATGTAAAGTTAATGGGTTATATGATCCTGAAAAAAATACTGACAGTATAGCAAAAGCTATTAATGAGGTTAGAAGACTAAACAAGGATGTTGCTTTTGGTTATGTGACATTTAGTGAGGTAGTACCAAAGAAAGAAACTTCAGTTCATTATTGGGATTTGACTGAGAAGTTTTTACATCAAAAAGTGACATATTCTCATTTATTTGCCGTTACTTTAAGAACAGGTAATAAAGTCATTGATTCCACGACGCCCGAAGATTTTGAAAAGTTTATCCTTAAACTATGTAGCTGTTAAAATGTCTAACTAAGTTTATTTAGAAAAAAATCATCGGAGAATTTATTTAATGTCGCTCTGAGAGGCGACGAATAGAAAGGCAGGTCGTTTCTTTTAGTCGCTATTGGGCGAACTAAAAACTCCCTGCACTAGATTTTTTACCGAAAAGTATCGTTTCGCTAAAAAATCGTCGGAGAATTTATTTAATGGCAACCCGAGAGTTGCCGAATAGAAAGGAGAAGATACATTGTTCGCTTAAGTGAACACGCCCTAAGAACTGTGTGAAAAAGATAAACATCGTCTTGATGCTGAAGGCGTCTGCACCGAGTTTCCTATTTTCGCTGTGTTCTTTACGGGCTTTGTATCATAAACTATGCCTAAACGTACTGATATTCAAAAAATTATGGTGATTGGTTCTGGTCCGATTATTATTGGTCAGGCTGCTGAGTTTGACTACGCTGGGACCCAGGCTTGCTTGTCGTTGAAAGAGGAAGGTTATGAGGTTGTCTTGGTTAACTCAAACCCTGCAACCATCATGACGGACAAGGAAATTGCTGATAAGGTTTATATTGAACCAATTACACTTGAGTTTGTGACACGTATTCTTCGTAAGGAGCGTCCAGATGCCTTGCTACCAACACTCGGTGGGCAAACTGGTCTTAATATGGCCATGGAATTGTCTAAAAATGGTATCCTTGATGAGCTTGGTGTTGAGCTTCTGGGAACTAAATTATCTGCCATTGACCAAGCTGAAGATCGTGACCTCTTTAAACAATTGATGGAAGAATTGGAACAACCCATTCCAGAATCTGAAATTGTAAACACTGTTGAAGAAGCTGTTGCCTTTGCAGCAACAATTGGCTACCCAGTCATCGTCCGTCCAGCCTTTACTCTTGGTGGTACTGGTGGTGGTATGTGTGCCAACGAGGAAGAATTGCGCGAGATCGCTGAAAATGGTCTGAAGTTGTCACCTGTTACCCAATGTTTGATTGAGCGTTCAATCGCAGGTTTCAAGGAAATCGAATACGAAGTGATGCGTGACTCAGCTGACAATGCTTTGGTTGTTTGTAACATGGAAAACTTTGACCCAGTTGGGATTCACACAGGGGATTCCATTGTATTTGCCCCTGCCCAAACCATGTCAGACTATGAAAACCAAATGCTTCGTGACGCGAGCTTGAGCATCATTCGTGCCCTTAAGATTGAAGGTGGATGTAATGTTCAGCTGGCCCTTGATCCGCACAGCTTTAAGTATTATGTTATCGAAGTAAACCCTCGTGTATCGCGTTCGTCAGCCCTTGCTTCTAAAGCGACCGGGTATCCGATTGCTAAGTTGGCTGCCAAGATTGCAGTAGGATTGACTCTGGACGAGGTTATCAACCCAGTTACAGGTTCAACCTATGCCATGTTTGAACCTGCCCTTGACTATGTGGTTGCTAAGATTCCTCGTTTCCCATTTGACAAGTTTGAAAAAGGTGAGCGCCGTCTTGGTACCCAGATGAAGGCCACTGGAGAAGTCATGGCGATCGGTCGTAACATCGAGGAATCTCTTCTTAAGGCTTGCCGCTCCCTTGAAATTGGGGTACATCACAATGAAATGCCTGAACTTGCATCAGTTTCTGATGATTCTTTGATTGAAAAGGTTGTGAAAGCCCAAGATGATCGTCTCTTCTATGTATCAGAAGCCATTCGTCGTGGCTACACACCAGAAGAAATTGCAGAGCTTACAAAAATTGATATCTTTTATCTCGATAAACTCCTACATATCTTTGAAATTGAGCAGGAGTTGGGTGCCCATCCACAAGATCTTGAAGTTTTGAAAACTGCAAAATTGAATGGATTTTCAGACCGTAAGATTGCTGAACTCTGGAATACTACAGCTGACCAAGTTCGCCAACTTCGTTTGGAAAACAAGATTGTTCCTGTTTACAAGATGGTCGATACTTGTGCGGCAGAGTTTGACTCTGAAACACCATACTTCTATTCAACCTATGGATGGGAAAACGAGTCTATCAAGTCTGATAAGGAATCCGTTCTAGTTCTAGGTTCTGGTCCAATCCGTATCGGTCAAGGGGTTGAGTTTGACTACGCAACCGTTCACTCTGTTAAGGCTATCCAGGCAGCTGGTTATGAAGCTATCATCATGAACTCAAACCCAGAGACCGTTTCTACAGACTTCTCTGTATCAGATAAGCTTTACTTTGAGCCATTGACATTCGAAGATGTTATGAACGTCATTGACTTGGAGCAACCAAAAGGCGTTATCGTTCAGTTTGGTGGTCAGACAGCCATCAACCTTGCGGAGCCATTGGCAAAAGCAGGTGTGACTATTCTTGGTACGCAGGTTGTTGACCTAGACCGTGCCGAAGACCGCGACCTCTTTGAGCAAGCTCTTAAAGACTTGGATATTCCACAACCACCAGGACAAACGGCTACCAATGAAGAAGAAGCAGTGCTTGCAGCTCGCAAGATTGGTTTCCCAGTTCTTGTCCGCCCATCTTATGTACTTGGTGGACGTGCTATGGAGATCGTGGAAAATGAGGAAGACCTTCGCTCTTACATGCGTACCGCTGTTAAAGCTAGTCCAGACCACCCAGTTCTTGTAGACTCTTATATCGTTGGGCAAGAGTGCGAAGTTGATGCCATTTCAGATGGTAAAAATGTACTCATTCCTGGTATCATGGAGCATATCGAACGTGCCGGTGTCCACTCAGGTGATTCGATGGCCGTTTATCCTCCACAAACCTTGTCGCAAAAGGTACAAGAAACAATCGCAGACTACACAAAACGCCTAGCAATTGGTCTTAACTGCCTTGGAATGATGAATATCCAGTTTGTTATCAAGGATGAAAAAGTCTATGTTATTGAGGTCAATCCACGTGCTAGCCGTACGGTTCCATTCCTTTCTAAGGTGACCAATATTCCTATGGCTCAGGTGGCGACTAAGCTCATTCTTGGGCAAAGTTTATCAGAACTTGGCTACCAAGATGGACTTTACCCTGAAAGCACTCGCGTTCATATCAAGGCACCTGTCTTCTCCTTTACCAAACTAGCTAAGGTAGACAGCTTGCTTGGTCCTGAAATGAAGTCAACAGGTGAAGTTATGGGTTCTGATACTACTTTGGAAAAAGCTCTCTATAAAGCCTTTGAAGCTTCTTACTTACACTTGCCAACCTTTGGTAACGTTGTATTTACCATTGCTGATGATACTAAAGAAGAAGCCTTGGACTTGGCTCGTCGTTTCCAAAATATTGGCTATGGAATCCTCGCTACAGAAGGGACAGTAGCCTTCTTTGCCAGTCATGGATTGCAAGCCCAACCTGTTGGTAAGATTGGTGATGACGATAAGGATATTCCAAGTTTTGTTCGCAAAGGAAGAATTCAAGCTATCATTAACACAGTTGGAACCAAACGAACTGCTGATGAAGATGGTGAGCAGATTCGCCGTTCAGCTATTGAACACGGGGTGCCCCTCTTCACAGCCCTAGATA
>CABTAV010000081.1:0-7700 GCA_902482895.1 uncultured Streptococcus sp.
GAGTTGATTGATATCGAGCCTGCTATGACAGGTGAGGACTTTGGTTATCTCCTTTCAAAGGTTGATGGCGTTATGTTTTGGCTAGGTATCGATAGTCCTTACGCCCTTCATCATCCTCAGATGAGTCCTAAGGAAGAGGCTTTAGCTATTGGGGTGGATGCGGTCTCTAGTTTCCTGAAAAAGAAGGCAGCAGAGTAGAGGGTTTGTCTATGAAATCGGAATTACGCAAGCAAGTCTTGCAAGAAATGAAGGCTTTATCTCAAGAACAAAAACAGGCTATAGACCAAGCTTTAACCGAGCGATTGTTACAACACCCCTTTTACCAAGAAGCTAAAATCATCGCAACCTATCTCTCTTTTCCGCACGAATTTCAAACGCAGGGATTGATTGAGCAGGCGCTGAAGGACGGCAAGAAGGTTCTGATACCTAAAACCTATCCCAAAGGTCGCATGGACTTTGTGGTCTATGATCCGCAGCAATTGGTGAAAACTTCCTTTGGTTTACTGGAGCCACAGGGAGATTTGGAAGTAGTGGATGCCTCTCAGATTGATTTGATTCATGTTCCTGGTCTGGCTTTTACGACAGAGGGCTATCGGATTGGCTATGGCGGAGGCTATTACGACCGCTATCTGGAACATTTTACTGGTCATACATTGAGTGCGGTTTATTCTAGTCAAGTTCAGGACTTTATCCCTGAAAATCATGATATTTCTGTTCAGGAGGTTCTGATTGATGAAGGAAATCTTTGATAGACGTTACCCTGTGACGAGTTTTTTCCTCTTAGTGACGGCCTTGGTGTTTCTACTAATGCTGGTCACTACAGGCGGAAACTTTGACAGGGCAGACACCCTATTTCGATTTGGAGCCATGTATGGCCCTGCTATTCGGCTCTTTCCTGAGCAGACTTGGCGTCTCTTCTCTGCCATTTTTGTTCATATTGGGTGGGAACATTTCATTGTCAATATGCTTTCGCTCTATTATCTTGGTAGGCAAGTAGAGGAGATTTTCGGATCCAAGAAGTTTTTCTTTCTCTATCTATTATCTGGAATGATGGGCAATCTCTTTGTTTTTGTATTTAGTCCCAAATCCTTAGCAGCAGGAGCCTCGACTTCTCTCTATGGGGTATTTGCTACGATTATAGTTCTTCGCTATGCTACGCGTAATCCTTATATCCAGCAGTTGGGCCAATCTTATCTGACACTTTTTGTGGTTAACATTATTGGAAGTGTTCTGATTCCAGGAATCAGCCTAGCAGGCCATATCGGGGGAGCAGTTGGTGGAGCATTTCTAGCAATTATCTTTCCAGTTCGAGGAGAAAGACGGATGTATAGCGCTAGTCAGAGACTGGTAGCGGTAGTGTTGTTCGTAGGACTTTCAGTTTTGCTTTTCTATAAGGGAATGGGAATGTGAAGAAGTTGGAAGACAATTTGTGTAATGAAAAAAGATAAGGTATTTCGAACCTTATCTGTTTATTTTATTCCTTCTCAGCCAATTCTTTTCCGAGTTGGATGAGGTAATCTTTCAAGTCGTCTTTGACTTGTGGGTGCTTGAGGGCGTAGTCAATAGATGTTTTCATAAAGCCAAACTTATCGCCAACGTCGTAACGAGCTCCTGTAAATTCGCGGGCGAAAACACGTTGAGTTTTATTGAGCGTATCAATAGCATCAGTAAGTTGGATTTCATTTCCAGCACCAGGAGTTTGATTTTCTAAGATATCAAAAATCTCAGGTGTGAGAAGATAGCGACCGATGATTGCCAAATCACTTGGTGCATCTTCGGGAGCTGGTTTCTCAACGAAAGTTTCAACGCTGTAGAGTCCATTATTTCCTTCCCCTTGAGGAGCGATAACTCCATATGCTGAAACGTCTTCGTGTGGTACAGGCATGACAGCAATGGTTGATGCGTGTGTCTTTTCGTAATCATTCATCAGTTGTTTTGTTAAAGGAACGGCATTCTCATTTGTGATGTCCATAAGGTCATCACCCAGCATAACAACGAAGGGCTCATTCCCTACAAAAGCTTTGGCTTGTAGGACAGCGTCTCCAAGACCGCGAGGGTGAGTTTGGCGAATGAAATGGAGGCGCATACCAGTTGCTTCATCTACCAATTTTAACAAATCCGTTTTGCCTTTTTCCTTAAGATTGTATTCAAGCTCAAAGTTTGAGTCAAAGTGGTCCTCAATAGAACGTTTTGATTTACCAGTGACAACCAGAATATCTTCAATACCTGATTTAAGAGCTTCTTCTACGATAAACTGGATAGTTGGTTTGTCCACGATTGGCAACATTTCTTTGGCAAGGGCCTTAGTTGCTGGTAAAAATCGAGTCCCGAGTCCAGCGGCAGGGATGACTGCCTTTCTAACTTTTGATGTCATAAGAATCCTTTCTCTAGAGGGTTAAGACCACTCATTTTCTGCTTTAAATTCATTGTTCATGATGTCATAAATGGCATCTTTGATATTGGTTCCTTGGTAGATAACTTGGTAAATAGCCTGTGTGATTGGCATATAAACCCCAAGCTCTTGAGCGAGCTCATAGGCTGCTCGGGTCGTTGAAATTCCTTCGATTACCATGCCCATATTGGCTTCGATATCAGCTAGAGATTCTCCACGACCAAGAGCATCGCCAGCTCTCCAGTTACGAGAGTGGATGGAGGTTCCCGTTACGATCAAGTCTCCAACACCAGATAAGCCGCTATAGGTCAATGGACTCGCACCGAGTGCTACCCCTAGGCGGGTAATTTCTGCCAAGCCTCGAGCGATGATGGCCGCCTTGGCATTGTCCCCAAATCCCAGACCATGTAAAGCTCCGGCACCGACAGCGATAATATTTTTAAGAGCACCAGCAGTTTCAACTCCAATAACATCTGTATTGGTATAAAGTCGGAAGTAGTGATTACTAAAGAGTTCTTGAACGTATTGAGCTGTTTGTAAATCTTTAGAAGCAGCAGTGATTAAAGTCAGGTCGCGTACAATGGTTTCTTCTGCATGACTAGGACCTGAAACAACGACAATATCACTGCGGAGCTCTTCAGGAATTTCTTCTTCAAGAATGGTTGATAATCGTTTATGGCTATCAGGTTCTAATCCCTTTGATGCATGCATGATGATAGCCTTATGGTCTAAGGTTTGAGCAACTTGTTGGGCAACAAGTCGTGTCACTTTTGTTGGGACAACAAACAAAATCGCATCTACATCTTTCAGTGTCTCTGCTAAGTCAGTGTAGGCAATGATTTTGTCATCTAGAAAGACATCTTTAAAGTAGTGTGTATTAGTATGGTGTGTATTAATTTCATTGATTTGTTCGGGAATGTTTCCCCAAATACGTACCTCGTGTCCATTGTCATTTAAGACTTGTGAAAGGGCAGTTCCCCAAGAACCAGGCCCCAAGACGGCGATGGTTTGTTTTTCCATGTTTTCCTCCTTAATAGAGTCCTTTCCATTATTCTATCATATTCTAGAGGATTTTGCACTTGCATTGCTGGGGGAGTGGTAGCTTTGTTGCTTGAAAAATATACAAAAACCGAGCCTAAGTATAAAACTCTTAGTCTCGGTTTTGATATTCCTTAAAGAATAGCTGGGTTTATTTCAATTGATCTGTAATGTCTTTTGATAGCAACATTCCTAGATGATAAGTTTTATTGATGTAAGCAATGACATCATTGATGTTTTCAGTCGTGTGAATTTTCTCTTTGATGTCAGACCTAAATGTTTCATCCTTTAAAAGTTGTTCTTGGTAGAGTTTTTGCAGTCTCTCCTTCTCGTACTTATTAAGCAGAAAAAGGAAAACCAAGCTAATCACAACGAGGATATAAGCATATTGGCTCATAGAATATCTCCCTGTATGATAAAGAAGTAGTGAATAAATCAATTTAGTGGATCTAAAATAGCAGAACAAGTCAGCAAAACTTGATAAGATTTCTGATAGATCTCTAAACCAAAATCCGTATAGATTTAGTGTAAGTTACTTAGATTGCTTTACATTCTAGTGACTTGAAGATTAGCACCAGCCACTAAGCCAATTAATAGATTTGGTTGACCAATTTAGTGAGGCGTTTAGGCAAGTGTCTCTGGTTACGACGTAAAGAAACATAAATCGATAATATTTATGTTTCTTTACTAGTGAAGCAGTTAGCTAGTCCGCATAAAAGCGGCTAGCGTCTAACAATTAGGAACTTTAGTTCCAATAACTTTAAGATTACGACGTTTTAGGACATAAGTCGATCATATTTATGTCCTAAAACTAGTGAAGCGCCTAGCCAAATCTCTGATAGGATTTGGCGTTAGTTACTTAGATTGCAAAGCAATCTAAGTAACTTTGGCGATTTACATCTTCTCAGGTGCTTCTACTCCAAGCAAGCGAAGTGCTTCTTTGAGAACGACTGCGGTTGCGTAGCTGAGTGCTAGACGGCTGTCGCGTTCTGGACTTTCATCCAAGATACGTGTATGTGCATAATATTTGTTGAAGGATTGAGCCAGGCTAATTGCAAATTTTGCAATGATAGAAGGTTCAAAGTTATCCGCCGCACGGTTAATAATACGTGGGAAGTCTTGGATGAGTTTGATGATTTCCCAGCTTTCTGCATCATTCAAGCTATAGTTGCCAGCTGTTTCTGGTTTGAAGTCTGCTTTGCGCAAGATAGATTGGATACGAGCGTAGGCGTATTGAACATAAGGTCCAGTTTCACCCTCGAAGGATACCATAGCCTCTAGGTCGAAATCATACCCATTTGTACGGTCAGTCTTGAGGTCATAGAATTTAATGGCTCCAACTCCAACAGCATGCGCTACTTGGTCTTTGTTTTCCAATTCAGGATTTTTAGCTTCGATTTGGGCTTTGGCACGACTAACAGCCTCTGCAACAGTAGGCTCTAGCAAGATGACATTCCCTTTACGAGTAGAGAGTTTCTTCCCTTCTTTTGTAACCAAACCAAAAGGAACGTGAGTAATATCGTTACTCCAGTCGTAGCCCATCTCTTGCAAGACGGCTTTGAGCTGTTTAAAGTGGGCAGATTGTTCTTGGCCAACGACGTAGATAGATTTGGCAAATTGGTATTCATTTTTACGGTAAAGGGCTGCGGCCAAGTCACGAGTGATATAGAGAGTTGCACCATCCGATTTCTTGATAAGGGCTGGATGTTCAATTCCATATTTCTCAAGGTTGACAACTTGGGCACCTTCTGATTCAACAAGAAGGCCTTTTTCAGAAAGAATATCTACAACTGCATCCATCTTATCATTGTAGAAGGCTTCTCCGTTGTAGCTGTCAAATTCAACCTTCAGTTCATTGTAAAGGCGGTTAAATTCCACCAAACTTTCATCACGGAACCATTGCCAAAGAGCGAGAGCTTCCTCGTCTCCATTTTCAAGTTTACGGAACCATTCGCGTGCTTCTTCATCCAAACTAGGGTCATTTTCAGCTTCAGCGTTGATTCGGACGTAGAGTTTAAGGAGTTCATCGATTGGATGGGCTTTTACAGCTTCTTCGTCTCCCCATTTTTTGTAGGCAACAATCAACATCCCAAACTGTTTACCCCAGTCTCCCAAATGGTTGACCTTGACCGTTTGATAACCAATTTTTTGGAAGATATGTGACAAGCTATCACCGATAACAGTTGAGCGTAGGTGACCAATAGAAAATGGTTTAGCGATATTGGGACTAGACATGTCGATAACAACATTTTCTTGTTTACCAATATTTTGATCAGCATAGTGTTCTTTTTCAGCGATAACAGCTTGCAATACTTGAGCAGAAATGGCAGATTTATCAAGGAAAAAGTTAACGTAAGGCCCTGTTGCGACAACCTTTTCAAAGGCTTGGCTGTTAATTTTTTCAGCCAGTTCAGTCGCAATCATTTGAGGTGCTTTACGTTCGACTTTTGCAAGAGAAAAAGCAGGGAAAGCGATGTCTCCCATTTCTGAGTTTTTAGGGGTTTCCAGTAAATTTAAAATAGCCTCTTGGTCCAGGCTATCAATGACGCTAGCCAACTCGCTAGCAATCAATTCTTTTGTATTCATTAAGAGCTCCTTTTTGGACTTTTCTACTATTTTATCACAATTTTAAAGAAAGAAGAAAAAATTTTTGAAATCTCCTGTTTTTTTGGTATAATATAGTTATAAAATTAGTTATAAATATGCATATAAGAGGATTTTATGAGAAAAAGAGATCGTCATCAGTTAATAAAAAAAATGATTACTGAGGAGAAATTAAGTACACAAAAAGAAATTCAAGATCGGTTGGAGGCGCACAATGTCTTTGTGACGCAGACAACCCTGTCTCGTGATTTGCGCGAAATCGGCTTGACCAAGGTCAAGAAAAATGATATGGTGTATTATGTACTAGCAAATGAGACAGAAAAGATTGATTTGGTGGAATTTTTGTCTCATCATTTAGAAGGTGTTGCAAGAGCAGAGTTTACCTTGGTACTTCATACCAAATTAGGAGAAGCCTCTGTTTTGGCAAATATTGTAGATGCAAACAAGGATGAATGGATTTTAGGAACAGTTGCTGGTGCCAATACCTTATTGGTTATTTGTCGAGACCAGCACGTTGCCAAACTCATGGAAGATCGTTTGCTAGATTTGATGAAAGATAAGTAAGGTCTTGGGAGTTGCTCTCAAGACTTATTTTTGACAAGGAGAGACGGAAAATGGCGACAGAAAAGCTATCACCCGGCATGCAACAGTATGTGGATATTAAAAAGCAATATCCAGATGCTTTTTTGCTCTTTCGAATGGGTGATTTTTATGAATTATTTTATGAGGATGCAGTCAATGCTGCGCAGATTCTGGAAATTTCCTTAACGAGTCGCAACAAGAATGCGGACAATCCGATTCCTATGGCGGGTGTCCCCTATCATTCTGCCCAACAGTATATCGATGTCTTGATTGAGCAGGGTTACAAGGTAGCCATTGCAGAACAAATGGAAGATCCTAAACAAGCAGTTGGGGTTGTTAAACGAGAGGTTGTTCAGGTCATTACGCCAGGGACAGTGGTCGATAGCAGTAAGCCGGACAGTCAGAATAACTTCTTGGTTGCCATAGACCGTGAAGGCAATCAGTTTGGTCTAGCTTATATGGACCTGGTGACGGGTGACTTTTATGTGACAGGTTTATTGGATTTCACGCTGGTTTGTGGGGAAATCCGCAATCTCAAGGCTCGAGAAGTGGTGCTGGGTTATGACTTGTCTGAGGAAGAAGAACAAATCCTTAGTCGCCAGATGAATCTGGTGCTTTCCTATGAAAAAGAAGGTTTTGAAGACCTTCATTTATTGGATTCACGATTAGCAACAGTGGAGCAAGCTGCATCTAGTAAGCTGCTCCAGTATGTTCATCGGACTCAAATGAGGGAATTGAACCACCTCAAACCTGTTATCCGATATGAAATCAAGGATTTCTTGCAGATGGATTATGCGACCAAGGCTAGTCTGGATTTGGTTGAGAATGCTCGTTCAGGCAAGAAGCAAGGCAGTCTTTTCTGGCTTTTGGATGAAACAAAGACGGCTATGGGGATGCGACTCTTGCGTTCTTGGATTCATCGTCCTTTGATTGATAAGGAACGAATCATCCAACGTCAAGAAGTGGTGCAGGTCTTTCTCGACCATTTCTTTGAGCGCAGTGATTTGACAGACAGTCTCAAGGGTGTTTATGACATCGAACGTTTGGCTAGTCGGGTTTCTTTTGGCAAAACCAATCCCAAGGA
>CABTAV010000082.1:0-7614 GCA_902482895.1 uncultured Streptococcus sp.
AACCATGAGAGAATACCTTTCTCTTCCTCTTGCTAAGAAATGGATTGCTTCACGTAATAACTACCAAGAAATCATGCTTGGTTACTCTGATAGTAATAAAGATGGTGGTTATCTATCATCATGTTGGACCCTCTACAAGGCTCAACAACAATTGACTGCTATTGGAGATGAATTCGGCGTTAAGGTTACCTTCTTCCATGGCCGTGGCGGGACTGTCGGTCGTGGTGGTGGACCAACCTATGAAGCTATCACCTCTCAACCGCTCAAGTCGATTAAGGATCGTATCCGCTTGACGGAGCAGGGTGAAGTAATTGGGAATAAATACGGTAATAAAGACGCAGCTTACTATAACCTTGAAATGTTAGTATCTGCGGCCATTAACCGTATGATTACTCAGAAGAAGAGTGATACCAATACCTCAAATCGTTATGAAGCTATTATGGACCAAGTGGTGGACCGTAGTTACGATATCTACCGTGATTTGGTCTTTGGTAATGACCATTTCTATGATTATTTCTTCGAGTCAAGTCCAATCAAGGCTATTTCAAGCTTTAATATTGGTTCTCGTCCAGCTGCTCGTAAGACTATTACTGAAATCGGTGGTTTGAGAGCCATCCCTTGGGTCTTCTCATGGTCTCAAAGTCGTGTCATGTTCCCTGGCTGGTATGGGGTTGGTTCAAGCTTCAAGGAATTTATCGATAAAAATCCAGAGAATATCGCTATCTTACGAGATATGTACCAAAACTGGCCTTTCTTCCAATCGCTCCTTTCAA
Organism: uncultured Streptococcus sp.; assembly: GCA_902482895.1. Taxonomy (GTDB): domain Bacteria; phylum Bacillota; class Bacilli; order Lactobacillales; family Streptococcaceae; genus Streptococcus. Next base: position 774 of record CABTAV010000082.1, read on the forward strand.
ATGTTGATATGGTCTTGTCAAAATCAAATATGAACATTGCTTTTGAATATGCCAAACTGTGTGAGGATGAAGAAGTAAAAGCAATCTATGAGACTATTCTAAATGAATGGCAAGTTACCAAGGAAGTTATCTTGGCAATCGAAGGCTACGATGAACTCTTGGCGGAAAATCCATATCTAAAAGCAAGTTTGGATTACCGTATGCCTTACTTTAATATCCTCAACTATATCCAGTTGGAGTTGATTAAACGTCAACGCCGAGGAGAATTATCAAGCGATCAAGAAAAATTAATCCATACAACCATCAACGGAATTGCGACAGGATTGCGTAATTCAGGCTGATACCTATCAAGCTTCCTCTTTTCTATAGGGGAAGTTTTTGAATATTTCAAAAAAATTCTCAAAGAGTCTTGACAAGTAGTTGAAAAATGATATAATTTAACCATTCAGAAAAGTAATCATATAAACTTTTTAGAGAGTCTGTGGTAGCTGAAAACAGATAAGTGGTGATGATGAAAATTGGGCTGGATGTTATTTAGAATTTGAAATCATAAAAATTCGGTGAGCACACCTTACAGTGCATCTCGTTATTGCGAGACAGAGCGATAGGGAAATTCCCTATAATTGAGGTGGTACCGCGCATCGACGTCCTCACACAAGTTTTTTGTGTGAGGACTTTTTTGATGGAGGTTAGTATGGAAAGAAAACGATGGCGTCGCTTGTTCAGACAAGTGAAGTAGTTTAAAGGAATTAAAAAGGAGAAATAGAATGAAAAATAAACGTTTAATTGGAATTATCGCTGCATTAGCAGTCTTAGTAGCAGGAAGCTTGATTTACTCTTCAATGAATAAACCAGAAGCTAAGAACGAAAAGAAAGTTGCCAAAGTTGGTGTCCTTCAGTTTGTGAGTCATCCATCTCTTGACTTGATTTATAAAGGAATTCAAGATGGACTGGCAGAAGAAGGCTATAAAGATGATCAGTTGAAAGTTGACTTTATGAACTCAGAAGGTGACCAAAGTAAGGTTGCGACAATGAGTAAACAATTGGTTGCAAATGGGAATGACCTTGTGGTTGGTATTGCAACACCAGCTGCTCAAGGTTTGGCTAGTGCAACAAAAGACCTACCGGTTATCATGGCTGCTATTACAGACCCAATCGGTGCTAACTTGGTTAAAGATTTGAAAAAACCAGGTGGAAACATTACAGGGGTATCTGACCATAATCCAGCTCAACAACAAGTTGAACTCATTAAGGCTCTTACACCAAATGTAAAAACAATCGGAGCCCTTTACTCAAGTAGCGAAGATAATTCAAAAACACAGGTAGAAGAATTTAAGGCTTATGCTGAAAAAGCAGGTTTGACAGTGGAAACATTTGCAGTTCCTTCAACAAATGAAATTGCTTCAACAGTTAACGTTATGACTAGCAAGGTTGATGCTATCTGGGTTCCAATCGACAACACAATTGCTTCAGCCTTCTCAACTGTTGTTTCAAGCAACCAATCAGCTAAAAAACCAATCTACCCAAGTGCGACTGCCATGGTAGAAGCAGGTGGTTTGGCATCCGTTGTAGTTGACCAACATGACCTTGGTGTGGCAACAGGTAAAATGATTGCTCAAGTTTTGAAAGGTGCAAAACCAGCTGATACTCCAGTCAATGTCTTTTCAACTGGTAAGTCAGTAATCAACAAAAAACTGGCACAAGAGCTAGGTATTACGATTCCTGAATCTGTTTTAAAAGAAGCAGGACAAGTAATTGAATAATCTGTAAAGGAGGAGTTGGGGACATCTCCTCCAATTTTTTACAATAGAAATCATATAGAAAAGGTTAAGAAACAGATGATATTATCTATTATTTCTCAAGGATTTGTCTGGGCTATTTTAGGTCTGGGAATCTTTATGACATTTAGGATTTTAAACTTTCCAGATATGACGACAGAAGGTTCCTTCCCTCTTGGGGGAGCTGTTGCTGTCACTCTGATAACCAAAGGCGTGAACCCATTTCTAGCGACACTTGTTGCTGTAGGAGCAGGTTGTTTGGCTGGTATGGCAGCAGGACTTCTTTATACAAAAGGGAAGATCCCAACCTTGCTCTCAGGGATTTTGGTGATGACTTCCTGTCACTCTATCATGCTCTTGATTATGGGACGTGCCAATTTAGGCCTTCTTGGAACCAAGCAAATTCAGGATGTTTTGCCTTTTGATTCGGATTTGAATCAACTCTTGACAGGCCTCATCTTTGTGAGTATTGTTATTGCTCTCATGCTCTTTTTCTTGGATACCAAACTCGGACAAGCCTATATTGCTACAGGTGACAATCCTGATATGGCTAGAAGTTTCGGGATTCATACTGGTCGCATGGAGCTTATGGGCTTGGTCTTATCAAATGGTGTGATTGCCCTTGCAGGTGCTCTTATTGCCCAGCAAGAAGGTTATGCCGATGTATCTCGAGGAATTGGGGTTATCGTTGTAGGTCTTGCAAGTTTGATTATTGGGGAAGTTATTTTCAAGAGTTTGAGCTTAGCAGAGCGTCTAGTTACTATCGTTGTAGGTTCTATCGCTTATCAATTCTTAGTGTGGGCAGTTATTGCGCTTGGCTTTAATACAAGTTACCTTCGTTTGTACAGCGCCGTGATTTTAGCAGTCTGCCTCATGATTCCAACATTTAAGCAAACAATCTTGAAAGGAGCCAAATTAAGCAAATGACAGCAATTGTAGAATTAAAAAATGCAACTAAAGTCGTTAAAAATGGCTTTGATGAAGAAAAGATTATTTTAAATGATGTTTCATTAGAAATTTTTGAACAGGATTTTATCACGATTTTGGGTGGAAATGGGGCTGGTAAATCTACCCTCTTTAACACCATTGCAGGAACCTTGTCCTTATCCAGTGGAACCATCCGTATTTTAGGTGAAGATGTTACCAAGTTTTCACCAGAGAAGCGAGCTAAGTATCTTTCTCGTGTTTTCCAAGATCCCAAGATGGGGACAGCTCCTCGTATGACAGTGGCTGAAAATCTCTTGATTGCCAAGTTTCGTGGTGAAAAGCGTGGATTGTTTCCGAGACGTCTGGCTAGCTATAAGGATGAGTTTCAGGCTACCATTGAAAAAGTAGGAAATGGTCTTGAGAAACACTTGAATACACCGATTGAGTTCTTATCAGGTGGACAAAGACAGGCTTTGAGTCTCTTGATGGCAACCTTGAAGCGCCCTGAATTACTCTTGTTAGACGAGCATACTGCAGCCCTTGATCCAAAGACAAGTGTGGCCTTGATGGAATTGACAGATGAATTTGTCAAGAAAGACCAGCTGACAGCGCTTATGATTACCCATCATATGGAAGATGCTCTCAAATATGGCAATCGCTTGATTGTCATGAAAGAAGGACGGATTATCCAAGATTTGACCCAAGAAGAAAAAGCAAAAATGAAAATCTCTGATTATTATCAACTCTTTGAATAAAGTAGGGAAAATGAGTGAAATGGTTTACTTTTTTTCTGAAATAAAGTATACTATATAAAGTAAACTATGATAACATGGAGGTATTGTGTATGGTTGACAAACAAGTCATTGAAGAAATCAAAAACAATGCCAACATTGTGGAAGTCATAGGAGATGTGATTTCTTTACAAAAGGCAGGACGGAACTATCTAGGGCTCTGTCCTTTTCATGGTGAAAAAACACCTTCTTTCAACGTTGTTGAAGATAAGCAGTTTTACCACTGTTTTGGTTGTGGTCGCTCAGGTGATGTCTTTAAATTCATCGAGGAGTACCAAGGGGTTCCCTTTATGGAGGCTGTCCAAATCTTAGGTCAGCGTGTCGGGATAGAGGTGGAAAAACCGCTTTATAGTGAACAGAAGCCAGCCTCGCCTCACCAAGCTCTTTATGATATGCACGAAGATGCTGCCAAATTTTATCATGCTATTCTCATGACAACGACCATGGGGGAAGAGGCTAGAAACTACCTTTATCAGCGTGGTTTGACAGATGAAGTGCTCAAGCATTTTCGGATTGGTTTAGCACCTCCAGAACGAAATTATCTCTATCAACGTTTGTCTGCTCAGTATCGTGAAGAGGATTTCCTAGATTCAGGACTGTTTTATCTCTCGGATGCAAATCAATTTGTAGACACCTTTCACAATCGCATCATGTTTCCCTTGACCAATGATCAGGGAAAGGTCATTGCCTTCTCAGGTCGTATCTGGCAGAAAACGGATTCACAAACTTCTAAGTATAAAAATAGCAGATCGACTGCAATTTTTAACAAAAGTTACGAATTATATCATATGGATAGGGCTAAAAAATCTTCTGGGAAAGCCAGTGAGATTTACCTGATGGAAGGATTCATGGATGTTATTGCAGCCTATCGGGCTGGAATCGAAAACGCTGTCGCATCTATGGGAACAGCCTTGAGTCGTGATCATGTTGAGCATCTGAAAAGGCTAACGAAGAAGTTGGTTCTTGTTTACGATGGCGATAAGGCTGGGCAAGCTGCGACATTGAAAGCGCTGGACGAAATTGGTGATATGCCTGTGCAGATTGTCAGCATGCCTGATAACTTGGATCCAGATGAATATCTACAAAAAAATGGTCCAGAAGACTTGGAATATCTATTAACGAAAACTCGTATTAGTCCGATTGAGTTTTACATTCATCAGTATAAGCCTGAAAATGGTGAAAATCTGCAGGCTCAGATTGAGTTTATTGAAAAAATAGCACCCTTGATTGTTCAAGAAAAGTCTATCACTGCTCAAAACAGTTATATTCATATTTTAGCTGACAGTTTGGCGTCCTTTGATTATGCCCAGATTGAGCAGATTGTTAATGAAAGCCGTCAGGCACAAAGGCAGAATCGCATGGAAGGAATTTCCAGACCGACGCCAATCACTATGCCTGTTACCAAGCAGTTATCGGCTATTATGAGGGCAGAAGCCCATCTACTTTATCGAATGATGGAATCTCCCCTTATTTTGAATGATTACCGCTTGCGAGAAGACTTTGCATTTGATACACCTGAATTTCAGGTCTTATATGGCTTGCTTGGCCAGTATGGAAATCTTCCTCCAGAAGTTCTAGCAGAACAGACAGAGGAAGTTGAGAGAGCCTGGTATCAAGTCTTAGGTCAGGATTTGCCTGCTGAGATGTCACCGCAGGAACTAAGTGAAGTAGAAATGACTCGAAACAAGGCTCTCTTGAATCAGGACAATATGAGAATCAAAAAGAAGGTGCAGGAAGCTAGCCATGTAGGAGATACAGACACAGCCCTAGAAGAATTGGAACGTTTAATTTCCCAAAAGAGAAGAATGGAGTAATAATGGCAACAAAACAAAAAGAAGTAACAACATTTGACGTACAAGTAGCAGAATTTATCCGTAATCATAAACAAAAAGGGACAGCAACTGATGATGAAATCAATGCAAGTCTAGTGATTCCTTTTACCTTGGATGCTGATGGGATTGAAGATCTCTTGCAACGAATTCAGGATGCAGGGATTTCTATCACAGATAACGAAGGAAATCCAAGTGCGCGTGTTCTTAGCACTGAAGAAGAGCCAGAACTCAGCGATGAGGACTTGATTGGGTCAACTTCGGCTAAGGTCAATGACCCTGTTCGTATGTACTTGAAAGAAATCGGAGTCGTTCCTCTCTTGACCAATGAAGAGGAAAAAGAATTGGCACTGGCTGTTGAAGCGGGTGATATCGAAGCCAAACAACGTCTTGCGGAAGCCAACCTTCGTTTGGTTGTTTCTATTGCCAAACGCTATGTCGGCCGTGGTATGCAGTTCCTTGACTTGATTCAAGAAGGGAACATGGGCTTGATGAAGGCGGTTGACAAGTTTGACTATTCTAAAGGGTTTAAGTTTTCAACTTACGCAACTTGGTGGATTCGTCAGGCTATCACTCGTGCTATTGCGGATCAAGCTCGTACTATCCGTATCCCAGTTCACATGGTTGAAACCATCAATAAATTGGTTCGTGAACAGCGTAATCTTCTTCAAGAATTGGGACAAGATCCGACTCCAGAACAAATTGCCGAGAAAATGGATATGACTCCTGATAAGGTTCGTGAAATCTTGAAGATTGCCCAAGAACCAGTATCTCTTGAAACTCCTATCGGTGAAGAGGATGATAGCCACCTTGGAGACTTTATCGAAGATGAAGTGATTGAAAATCCAGTGGACTATACAACTCGTATCGTCTTGCGTGAGCAGTTGGATGAGGTCTTGGATACTCTTACAGACCGTGAAGAAAATGTTTTGCGTCTCCGTTTTGGGCTAGATGATGGAAAAATGCGTACCCTTGAAGATGTGGGTAAAGTCTTTAACGTGACTCGTGAGCGTATCCGTCAGATTGAAGCCAAGGCTTTGAGAAAACTACGTCAACCAAGTCGCAGCAAACCGCTTCGTGATTTTATTGAAGACTAAGAGTGAGGAAAATATGGCTTATACAGAAGAGCAAATTGAAAATATCAAAACACGGATTTTAACAGCCTTGGAAGAAGTCATCGACCCTGAGTTGGGAATCGATATTGTTAATCTTGGTTTGATTTATGAGATTCGTTTCGATGGCGACACAGGGCAAACAGAGATTGACATGACTTTGACAACCATGGGTTGTCCTCTAGCAGACCTTTTGACGGACCAGATTTATGATGCCATGACAGAGGTGCCAGAAGTAACGGATACTGAAGTTAAATTGGTTTGGTATCCAGCCTGGACCGTTGAAAAAATGAGTCGCTATGCACGCATTGCCCTAGGCATTAAGTAATACTCTTCGAAAATCAAATTCAAACCACGTCAGCTTCACCTTGCCGTACTCAAGTACAGCCTGCGGCTAGCTTCCT
>CABTAV010000083.1:0-7555 GCA_902482895.1 uncultured Streptococcus sp.
CAGGAAGCCCAACGTTAAAGAAACCTGCACGACTGGCAACGGCAAAGCCAAGACCAATCAAGACCAAAGGCCCCATGGCGCGGAAGATTTCTCCAATCCCACGCAGACTACCAAAGGCTGTATAGAACAATTCTTCGTAGCCCCAAATAGCGTCATAACCGAAGATCCACATGACAATGGCTCCAAGTAAAATTCCTAGGAAGACAGAAATCAAGGGAACCGAAATTTGTTGTAATTTTTTAGACATCACTCTTCTCCTTTCCCAAGTTTCCACCAGCCATCAAGACACCAAGTTCTTGTTTATTGGTTGTTTCTGGTGATACAATACCTTGAATCTTACCATCGTGGATAACGGCAATACGGTCTGAGACGTTTAAAATCTCATCTAGTTCAAAGCTGACAACCAGGACAGCCTTCCCATTATCACGCTCTTCAATCAAGCGTTTGTGGATATATTCAATGGCACCGACATCCAAACCACGAGTTGGCTGGCTGACGATAAGGAGATCAGGATCACGATCAATTTCACGAGCAATTATTGCTTTTTGTTGATTTCCTCCTGAGAGTGCAGCTGCAGGCACAAATTCACTGGCAGCACGAACATCAAATTCTTCCATTAGCTTTTTAGCATAAGAAGTAATATTTGAATAGTTCAAAATTCCATTTTTACTATGTGGTTCTTTGTAGTAGGTTTGAAGGGCAATATTTTCAGAAATCATCATTTCCAAAATCAAGCCATCACGGTGACGGTCTTCTGGAACGTGCCCAACACTCAACTCTGTAATCTGACGTGGGTGTAATCCTACAATTGAATCTCCTTTTAGCTCGATGCTACCAGATTCAACCTTGCGAAGACCTGTAATGGCTTGAATCAGTTCAGACTGACCATTTCCATCAATCCCTGCAATACCAACAATCTCTCCAGCACGAACATCCAAGGACAGATTTTTCACAGCTGGAACACCGCGGTTTTCATTGACCACCAAGTCTTTAATAGACAAGACCACTTCTTTGGGTTGAGAGGCTTGCTTCTCTGTTTTAAAGGAAACAGAACGACCTACCATCATTTCTGCTAAATCAGCATTGGTAGCCCCTGCAATTTCGACGGTTTCAATTGATTTCCCACGACGGATAACTGTAACGCGGTCAGAAACTGCGCGAATCTCGTCCAACTTGTGGGTAATCAAGATAATTGATTTTCCTTCTTTGACAAGATTTTTCATAATAGCCATCAACTCATCAATTTCTGATGGAGTCAAGACAGCCGTTGGTTCGTCAAAGATAAGGATATCAGCCCCCCGATAAAGGGTTTTTAAAATTTCTACACGTTGTTGGGCTCCAACTGAGATGTCTGCCACCTTGGCAGAAGGGTCAACAGCTAAGCCATAACGTTCAGAAAGAGCCTTGATTTCTTTGCTAGCTCCAGCGATATCTAGCACACCATTTTTAGTTAATTCACTACCTAAAATGATGTTTTCAGCCACTGTGAAGGCTTCTACCAACATAAAATGCTGGTGAACCATTCCGATTCCCAAGCTAGCCGCTTTTGATGGTGAATCGAGATTGACAACTTGACCGTTGACCACAATTTCACCACTGGTTGGTTCAAGAAGCCCTGCTAACATGTTCATGAGCGTGGACTTACCAGCCCCATTTTCTCCTAAAAGTGCATGAATTTCACCTTTTCGTAGGTGCAGGTTGATTTTGTCGTTGGCAACAAATTCACCAAACACCTTGGTAATATCACGCATCTCAATGACATTTTCGTGTGCCATGTGCTCTTCCTTTCAGAGTCTTATTTTATTTCAATAAAGCTTGCTACTAGACAAACTAGCAAGCTTTATTGAGACAAAATGACTTTGTCTCAACTCTTAAAAAGCGGCCGATGGCCGCTTCCTAAGAAATAACTTCCATCCATTATTTTGCAGGAACTTTTACGCTTCCATCAAGGATTTTAGCTTTAGCATCTTCGACAGCTTTTTTACCTTCTTCTGAAAGGTTTGTTACTACCAAGTCAACCCCTTTATCCTTCAATGAGTAAACGATTACTTGACCACCAGGGAATTCACCTTTTTCTGCCTTGTTAGAAATATCTTTTACAGTTGTACCAACTTGTTTCAAAGTAGATACAAGAACAAAGTTTGATTCTTTACCATCTTTAGAAGTGTATTTACCTTCTGCTTCTTGGTCACGGTCAACACCGATAACCCAAACTTTTTCATTTTCAGGACGACTTTCGTTAAGTGATTTTGCTTCTGCAAAGACACCAGCACCTGTTCCACCTGCTGCTTGGTAAACAACGTCTGCACCAGCTGCGTATTGTGCTGCTGCAATTGTTTTACCTTTAGCAGCATCACCAAATGAACCAGCGTAGTCTACTTGAACTTTGATAGATGGGTCTACCGACTCAACACCAGCTTTAAATCCAGCTGCAAAACGTGAGATAACTTCAGACTCAATACCACCTACAAAACCAACTTGTTTTGTCTTAGTTGTTTTTGCTGCAGCCACACCTGCGAGGTAAGCAGATTCATTATCAGCAAATGTTACACTAGCAACATTCTTTTTATCTTTAATCACATCATCAATCAAAACATAGTTCAAATCAGTGTGCTCTTCTGCTGCATCTTTAACTGCATTGTGAAGGGCAAAACCAACACCGAAGATTAGGTTGTAACTTCCAGCCGCTTGTTGCAAGTTGTTAGCGTAGTCAGCTTCACTTGTTGATTGGAAGTAAGTGAAACCGTTATCTTTTGAAAGATTGTGTTCTTTACCCCAAGCCTGCAAACCTTCCCAAGCTGATTGGTTGAATGATTTGTCATCAACACCACCAGTATCAGTGACGATTGCTGCTTTTGTCTTCACATCAGAAGATGAATCTGCCTTACGAGAAGAGCGGTTACCACATGCAGCAAGTCCAACTGCTGCCACTGCAACTAGACCAAGGCCTAGCCATTGTTTCTTGTTCATTACTGAACCTCCTAAATAAGATGTGCAACGATGTTGCAAGTATGGATTGGTTGGCCACAAGGACCGTGCCACTCAGAGAGCGACTCAGACTAGTTTAAGTCTGTAAAAGAGTATGGAAGTAATTCCCCGACCGTCATCTCGACCGTCGATTTATCTTTTGCGACTAAGGTCACTTTTAGATCTTGTTCAAAAAATTCAGCCATCACTTGGCGACAAGCACCACATGGCGAGATTGGTTTGTCAGTTTGACCATAAACAATCAGCTCTGAAAATTCTCTTTGTCCTTCAGATACAGCCTTAAAAATGGCTGTTCTCTCACCGCAATTGGTCAAAGGATAGCTAGCATTTTCAATATTCACTCCCGTGTAAACACTTCCATCTTTCGCCACTAGAACAGCTCCGACTGGAAAATGAGAATAGGGCACATAGGCTTTCTTGCTGGTTTCAATTGCTAGTTCAATCAACTCAGTAGTCGCCATCAGCCAATTCTCCTTTTAAAATGGCTACCCCAGCTGAAGTTCCGATACGGGTCGCCCCTGCTTCCACAAAGGCAAGAGCATCTGCATAAGAACGAGCTCCACCTGCAGCCTTGACACCCATATCAGGTCCAACTGTTTCACGCATTAATGTAACATCTGCTACCGTAGCACCACCAGTTGAAAAGCCAGTAGATGTTTTAACAAAATCAGCTCCTGCTTTTTGGGCTAATTGGCAAGCCCGAACTTTTTCTTGGTCTGTCAGAAGGCAAGCTTCAATAATGACTTTCACTAACTTGTCACCACTTGCTTCTACAACAGCACGGATGTCCGATTCAACCAAATCAAGATTACCTGATTTGAGAGCTCCAACATTGATCACCATATCAATCTCATCTGCACCATTTTGGATAGCTTCCTTGGTTTCAAAAGCTTTCACAGTTGAAGTTGTTGCTCCCAAGGGGAAACCTACTACTGTGCAGACCTTGACATCTGTGCCTTCAAGCCCTTTTTTGGCATGTTCAACCCAGGTCGGATTAACGCAAACACTGGCAAAATCATACTCCCTAGCCTCAGACAACAAACAATCAATTTGATTTTCTGTCGCATCTTGTTTCAAAAGTGTATGATCGATATATTTATTTAATTTCATATTCGGATTCTCCTGCAGTTTATGAGATTATTTCTATAATTTCTCGTAAACTTTGCACGCTATCATTTATTTTAACATATTTTTGAAAATCTGTAACTAGCTGAGGAGAAATTTTTCCATTTGTGTATACTTTTGCAACAATTTCTCCCTTTTGAACGGAATCTCCAACTTTCTTTTCAAAAACAATCCCTGTTTCATAGTCTAAGGCATCAGACTTGACTGCACGGCCTGCCCCCAGTCTCATAGCATAAAGCCCAAATTCCGTAGCTGGAAGAGCTGAAATGACACCCGTTTCCTGAGCAGGGATTTCCACTACATGGGCTACATTTACAGGACGATAGAGGTCTTCCAAGTCTCCACCTTGGGCTCGGACCATTTCCTCAAACTTAGCCAGTGCCTTACCATTTTCAAGATGTTGGCGAACTTCTTCAACTGTTTTATTTACATTTGCCAAGCCAAGCATAATTTGAGCCAATTCACAGATGAAGTGGGTAATATCCTGACGGCCTTGCCCTTGTAAAATCTCCAATGCTTCAAGGATCTCCAGACGATTTCCAATCGCTCGTCCCAAGGGCTGACTCATATCCGTAATGACTGCTACCGTCTTTCGACCAACTGCCTTACCAAGCTCCACCATGGTTTGAGCCAATTCACGCGCCTCATCAACCGTCTTCATGAAGGCACCCTCACCGACAGTCACGTCTAGCAAAATAGCGTCCGCCCCTGCCGCAATTTTCTTGCTCATCACCGAACTCGCAATCAAAGGAATCGTGTCAACAGTTGCGGTCACATCACGTAGGGCGTAGAGAAGCTTATCCGCTTTGACAAGCTGGTCTGATTGCCCAATGACAGATACTCCAATGTCCTGCACCTGTCCAATAAAGTCCTCTTGACTACGTTCTACTTGATAACCCTTAATGGACTCCAATTTATCAATTGTCCCACCAGTATGGCCGAGACCACGACCACTCATTTTGGCTACAGGCACACCAAAGCTAGCAACAAGAGGAGCCAAAATCAAGGTTACCTTATCACCAACACCACCCGTGGAATGCTTGTCAACCTTAACCCCATCAATAACAGATAAATCAAACTCTTGACCTGTCTGAACCATTTTCATGGTCAAATCAGATATTTCTCGAGTCGTCATTCCTTTGAAATAAACAGCCATAGCAAAGGCAGACATCTGATAATCAGGAACCGTTCCTGACACATAGCCTTCAACCAGCCACTCAATTTCACTCGAAGTCAGTTCTTGACCATCTCGTTTCTTTTGGATTAAATCAACTGCTCTCATTCTTTCACACTTCTAAGGATATAGTATCCCTTATCTTTTTTTAAGATTTCGCAATTGCCAAACACCTCTTCCATCTTGGATTTAGCACTTGGGGCCCCTTGTTTTTTCTGGATAACGATTGTTAAATCTCCACCAGTTTCCAAGAAATCTTTACTTTTCTCAATGATTTCATGAACCACTTGCTTGCCCGCACGGATAGGAGGATTGGAAATGACATGGTCAAATTCCCCTTCAACTTGTTCATAGATGTTGGACTGGAAAATCGTCGCTTCTACTTTATTTCGTTCAGCATTTTGTCGCGCCAAATCCAAGGCACGATTATTGATATCGACCATGGTCGCCTGAACTCCATAAGCCTTAGCCAAGGACAAGCCCAGAGGCCCATAACCACAGCCTACATCAAGGACAGTTTCTCCTTGGTTGACCTCAAGACACTTGAGCAAGAGTTGACTTCCGAAGTCAACCATTTTCTTGCTAAAAACACCCGCATCCGTCAAAAAGGTCATGTTTTCTCCCAACAAGTCCACTCTCAACTCATGAATGTCGTGAGCAGCGTCAGGATTCTCTGCATAATACATTTTACTCATGAAACTATTTTACCATAATTTGCCTTAAATTGTAAATCGTTTACAAATTGATGACAAAATGAAAAAGACTGAAGAAACCTAGTCAAGAAGACCTTTTCTTCAATCTCTTTCAATTATTGGAAATGAATGACAAATCATGTAGGACTTGACATATCATAATCAGGATAAAACAAAATGTTTATAATCTGTAATCAGGCTCATTTTTATTATTGCTTAACCTTCAGATACTTAATTATCAACAAAATTCCCAACAAGATGTTTAGATAAAAGCCCAACTGATACGTTTTTGTCAGGAATTCCAAACTTGTCCAAAGTCGTATCAAATCTTCTAGCGACATGCGGAAGAGATACCCTTCTGTAGCAATCCACAAAATCAAAAATAGATAACTTCCAGCAGCAAGCCTTTTCGCCCATCGTTTTTTTAGTAGCCAAGCAATCAAGAGTGAACAAAGAAAGACAACTGTTACAATGGCATGTTCCATCAAAAAAGTAAAACCGTAATAGATTTCCACAAAGCGTCTACCATTATCCGCATTGACCCCTTTTATAAAAGGTAAGGCAAAACTTAAAATAAAACAGAGTTCCAATATATAACTTTTTAAGATTTTCATGACACACCTCCTATAAGTTGTGAACCCAAAAGTGCCCTTTATAAGCTTATAAATCAGGAGAAAGTAGCTCCTATTTCATCTATAAATTGGTCAATCTCTATCTAGCTCTATTATACGAAATAAGTTTACTATCATAAAGAAAACGCTTTATTTTTTTAGCTTTTTATGGTATGATAGACAAAATATCTAGGGGAAAATAAATGACCAACGAATTTTTACATTTTGAAAAAATCAGCCGCCAGACTTGGCAATCCTTACATAGAAAAACAACACCTCCTTTGACAGAAGAGGAATTAGAATCCATCAAGAGTTTTAATGACCAGATTAGCCTACAAGATGTGACCGATGTCTATCTTCCACTAGCACACCTCATTCAGATTTATAAGCGTACCAAGGATGATTTGGCCTTTTCAAAAGGAATTTTCCTTCAACGTGAAAGCAAATCCCAACCTTTTATCATTGGTGTTTCTGGTAGTGTTGCCGTTGGAAAATCCACAACCAGTCGCCTACTTCAAATCCTACTGTCCCGTACCCTTACAGATGCTACGGTTGAGTTGGTAACAACTGATGGATTTCTCTATCCCAACCAGACCTTGATTGAGCAGGGGATTTTAAATCGCAAAGGATTTCCTGAAAGCTATGATATGGAAGCCCTTCTAAACTTCCTGGACCGCATCAAAAATGGACAAGATGTGGATATTCCTGTCTACTCTCATGAAGTCTATGACATTGTTCCTGAGGAAAAACAAAGCGTCAAAGCTGCTGATTTTGTCATTGTAGAAGGAATCAATGTCTTTCAAAATCCACAAAATGAGCGTCTCTATATTACTGACTTCTTCGACTTTTCCATCTATGTTGATGCTGCAGTCGATGACATCGAGAGTTGGTATCTAGACCGTTTCTTGAAAATACTGAGCCTAGCCCAAAACGACCCTGATAGCTACTATTATCCTTTTACTCAA
>CABTAV010000084.1:0-7318 GCA_902482895.1 uncultured Streptococcus sp.
ATGATCATCTCTGGTGACAATCCAGTTACAGTGTCCAGTATTGCCCAGAAGGCTGGTTTTGCGGACTATGACAGTTATGTAGATTGCTCGAAAATCACGGATGAGGAATTGATTACTATGGCTGAGGAGACAGCTATTTTCGGACGTGTTTCCCCTCATCAAAAGAAACTCATTATCCAAACACTGAAAAAAGCGGGGCATACAACAGCTATGACAGGAGACGGAGTCAATGATATTCTCGCCCTTCGTGAGGCGGATTGTTCTATCGTGATGGCGGAAGGGGATCCGGCGACGCGTCAGATTGCCAATCTGGTTCTCTTGAACTCTGACTTTAATGATGTTCCTGAGATTCTCTTTGAAGGTCGTCGCGTGGTCAATAACATTGCCCATATCGCCCCGATTTTCTTGATAAAGACCATCTATTCTTTCTTGCTCGCAGTTATCTGTATCGCCAGTGCTCTTCTGGGACGATCTGAGTGGATCTTGATCTTCCCTTTCATTCCGATCCAGATTACCATGATTGACCAGTTCGTGGAAGGTTTCCCACCATTCGTTCTGACTTTTGAGCGAAATATCAAACCTGTTGAGCCAAACTTCCTCAGAAGATCCATGCTTCGTGCCCTACCAAGTGCCCTTATGGTTGTGTTCAGCGTTCTTTTTGTGAAACTATTTGGAAGTAGTCAAGGTTGGTCTGAAATAGAAATCTCAACCCTACTCTATTATCTACTTGGGTCTATCGGTTTCTTATCCGTATTTAGAGCCTGCATGCCATTTACTCTCTGGCGTATACTCTTGATTGTCTGGTCAGTAGGTGGCTTCCTAGCTACAGCTCTCTTCCCAAGAATCCAAAAATTACTTGAAATTTCGACATTGACAGGACAAACGCTGCCTGTTTATGGGGCCATGATGCTGGTCTTTACCGTGATTTTCATCTTGACCAGTCGTTATCAAGCCAGAAAATAAAGAAAGACTGCAATCTGTGGATTGCGGTTTTTTTAGGTGAAAGATTGCTAGCTGAAATGTGGTATAATAAGAGATAATAGAGTTTTGGAAAGTGAGAGAAGATGATTTCAAAGAGATTAGAATTAGTGGCTTCCTTTGTGCCACAGGGAGCCATTTTACTAGATGTGGGGAGTGACCATGCTTATCTGCCTATCGAGTTGGTCGAAAGAGGACAAATCAAAAGTGCCATTGCAGGTGAGGTGGTGGAAGGTCCCTACCAGTCAGCGGTCAAGAATGTTGAGGCTCATGGTCTAAAGGAGAAAATCCAAGTTCGTTTAGCCAATGGCCTGGCAGCTTTTGAAGAGGTCGACCAAGTCTCTGTCATCACCATCGCTGGTATGGGTGGCCGTTTGATTGCTAGGATCTTAGAAGAAGGCTTGGACAAGCTGGCTAATGTAGAGCGTTTGATCCTCCAGCCTAATAATCGTGAAGATGATTTGCGTATCTGGTTGCAAGACAATGGTTTTCAGATTGTAGCAGAAAGCATCCTAGAAGAAGCTGGCAAGTTTTATGAAATTCTAGTTGTGGAAACGGGACAAATGAAGTTATCAGCCAGTGATGTCCGCTTTGGCCCCTTCTTGTCCAAAGAAGTCAGCCCAGTCTTTGTCCAAAAGTGGCAAAAAGAAGCTGCTAAGCTAGAATTTGCTCTCGGACAAATTCCAGAAAAAAATCTGGAGGAACGTCAAGTTCTAGTAGATAAAATTCAAGCCATCAAGGAGGTACTTCATGCTAGCAAGTGAAGTGATACAAGCTTATGAAGCCTTTTGTCCTCAGGAATTTTCCATGGAAGGCGACAGTCGTGGTCTGCAAATCGGAACTTTGGACAAGGATATCCAAAGTGTCATGGTTGCTCTGGATATTCGTGAAGAAACGGTGACTGAAGCCATTGAAAAGGGTGTGGACTTGATTATCGTCAAGCACGCGCCGATTTTCCGTCCCATCAAGGACTTGGTAGCCAGCCGTCCACAAAATCAGATTTACATTGATCTCATTAAGCATGACATCGCAGTTTATGTCAGCCATACCAATATTGACATCGTTGAAAATGGCCTCAATGATTGGTTCTGTCAGATGCTAGGTATCGAGGAAACGACTTATCTGCAGGAAACAGGCCCTAAACGTGGGATTGGTCGTATTGGGAATGTTCAGCCTCAGACATTTGGGGAATTGGCCCAGAATGTCAAGCAAGTCTTTGGTCTAGATAGTCTTCGATTGGTGCATTATCAAGAGACTGATTTGCAGAAGCCTATCTCAAGAGTGGCTATCTGCGGTGGAAGCGGGCAGTCTTTCTATAAGGATGCTTTAGCTAAAGGAGCGGATGTCTATATCACTGGTGATATTTACTACCACACTGCTCAGGATATGCTGTCTGATGGCTTGCTAGCCTTGGACCCAGGTCACTATATCGAAGTGCTTTTTGTAGAAAAAATTGCAGAGTTTCTTAATCAATGGAAAGAGGAAAAAGGCTGGACAATCGATATTGTACCTAGTCAAGCATCGACCAATCCTTTCCACCATATCTAGTTAGAAAGTGAAAAAATGAAAAAAGTTGCCATTATCGGAGCAGGAATTGTAGGAGCAACAGCAGCCTACTACCTCTCGCAAGAAAGTGATCTAGAGGTAACCGTTTTTGACCATGGACAGGGTCAGGCTACCAAGGCTGCAGCAGGAATTATCAGTCCTTGGTTTTCTAAACGTCGAAATAAAGCCTGGTACAAGATGGCGCGCTTGGGGGCTGATTTTTATGTGGATTTGTTGGCTGATTTAGAGAAATCAGGACAAGAAATCGACTTTTACCAGCGTTCGGGAGTTTTTCTCTTAAAGAAGGACGAATCCAAGCTAGAAGAACTTTATCAACTAGCCCTGCAGCGTAGGGAAGAATCTCCTTTAATAGGTCAGTTAGCTATTTTGGACCAAGCCTCAGCTAATGAATTATTCCCTGGCTTACAGGGATTTGACCGCCTGCTCTATGCTTCTGGTGGAGCAAGAGTGGATGGTCAACTCTTAGTGAATCGTTTGCTAGAAGCTAGTCAAGTCAAGCTGGTCAAAGAAAAAGTGAGTCTGACACCTTTAGCGTCAGGTTACCAGATTGGTGAAGAGGTGTTTGATCAGGTTGTTTTGGCGACGGGAGCTTGGTTGGGACACCTGTTAGAGCCTTTAGGTTATGAAGTGGATGTTCGTCCTCAGAAAGGACAACTCCGAGATTATCAGCTTGACCAAGACATGGAATCCTACCCTGTTGTCATGCCGGAAGGAGAGTGGGATTTGATTCCTTTTGCAGGTGGGAAATTGTCCCTAGGCGCTACCCATGAAAATGATATGGGATTTGATTTGACGGTGGATGACACCTTGCTCCAACAAATGGAGGAGGCGGCCTTGCCTCACTATCCAGTTTTAGTTAGAGCGACTTCAAGAGCTGAGCGTGTAGGAATCCGAGCCTATACCAGTGATTTCTCACCTTTCTTTGGACAGGTACCTGGCTTAGAAGGTGTCTATGCAGCCAGTGGCCTAGGTTCATCAGGCCTCACAACGGGTCCTATCATCGGTTACCATCTAGCCCAACTTATCCAAGGAAAGGGATTGACCTTGGACCCAGTAAACTACCCAATTGAAAACTATGTCAAACGAGTAAAAGGCGAATAAGATTTTACTGAAATTTTAGCTCACTCCCTAGGATGGCAAATGACATTCCCTATCAAAAATGGTAAAATAAGAAAAAATTCGAGAATCGAGGAAAGAAGATGCAAGAAAAGATTTTGGTAACGGGTGGAGCTGGTTTTATCGGAACCCACACTGTTATTGAGTTAATCCAAGCAGGTCATCAGGTTGTTGTGGTGGATAACCTTGTCAACAGCAACCGTAAAAGTTTAGAAGTTGTTGAGAGAATTACAGGAGTTGAAGTGCCTTTCTATGAGGCAGATATCCGTGATACAGATACTCTTCGTGACATTTTCAAACAAGAAGAACCAACAGGGGTCATTCACTTTGCTGGCTTGAAGGCTGTAGGTGAATCTACCCGTATTCCTCTTGCCTACTATGACAACAATATCGCTGGGACTGTTAGTCTTTTGAAAGCCATGGAAGAAAACAACTGTAAAAACATCATCTTCAGTTCTTCTGCGACAGTTTATGGAGATCCTCATACAGTGCCAATCTTGGAAGATTTCCCACTTTCAGTGACCAATCCATACGGCCGCACTAAGCTCATGCTAGAGGAAATTTTGACGGATATTTACAAAGCAGACTCAGAATGGAATGTGGTCTTACTTCGTTACTTTAACCCAATTGGAGCCCATGAGAGTGGTGATTTGGGAGAAAATCCAAACGGTATTCCAAACAATCTCTTGCCATATGTGACTCAAGTAGCCGTTGGGAAATTAGAGCAAGTGCAAGTGTTTGGAGACGATTACGATACGGAAGACGGAACTGGTGTTCGTGACTATATTCACGTTGTCGATTTGGCTAAAGGTCACGTCGCAGCTCTGAAAAAAATCCAAAAAGGTTCAGGCCTAAACGTTTATAACCTTGGAACAGGTAAAGGCTACTCAGTTCTTGAAATTATCCAAAACATGGAAAAAGCGGTGGGACGTCCAATTCCTTACCGTATCGTAGACCGTCGCCCAGGGGATATCGCAGCCTGCTATTCAGATCCTGCAAAAGCCAAAGCAGAACTCGGCTGGGAAGCAGAATTAGGCATCACCCAAATGTGTGAAGACGCATGGCGTTGGCAAAGCAAGCATCCAAATGGATTTGAAGACTAAGATGGTGATGTCAATCATTGTCCCCTGTTTAAACGAAGAGGAAGTACTTCCTCTTTTTTATCAGGCTTTGGAAGCTTTACTTCCAGATTTGGAAACAGAAATTGAGTATGTCTTTGTCGACGATGGATCAAGTGATGGGACTTTGGAACTCTTAAAGTCCTATCGGGAGCAAAATCCGGCAGTTCATTATATTTCTTTCTCTCGAAATTTTGGCAAAGAAGCAGCTCTCTATGCAGGCTTACAATATGCGACAGGAGATTTAGTGGTGGTGATGGATGCAGACCTCCAGGATCCTCCGAGTATGTTGCTTGAGATGAAAAATTTACTAGACCAGAATGCAGACTTGGACTGTGTTGGTACACGCAGAACTAGTCGGGAGGGAGAACCCTTCTTTCGTAGTTTATGTGCTGATCTCTTTTACCGCCTTATGCAAAAAATTAGCCCAGTAGCCTTGCCCTCAGGTGTCCGTGATTTTCGCATGATGAGAAAATCTGTAGTGGATGCCATTTTAAGCTTGACTGAGTCCAATCGCTTTTCGAAGGGACTCTTTGCCTGGGTCGGCTTTAAAATCCACTATCTGGACTATCCAAATGTCGAAAGGCAGGCTGGCAATACCAGTTGGAGTTTTAGGCAACTCTTTTTCTACTCCATTGAAGGGATTGTTAATTTTTCAGATTTTCCCTTGATTATCGCCTTTGTGGCAGGTCTCCTATCTTGTTTTATTTCTCTTCTTATGACCTTTTTTGTTGTGGTTCGGACCCTCATTTTGGGCAATCCGACATCAGGTTGGACCTCTCTGATGGCTGTTATTCTCTTCCTTGGTGGGATTCAACTCTTGACCATTGGGATTCTCGGCAAGTATATCAGTAAGATTTATCTAGAGACTAAAAAAAGACCACTTTATCTCGTCAAAGAAAAAAGTGACCTTCCTGATTTTACAGAAAAAAATAAAGAGAAAAGACTATAATTTTGCATGGAAATATGCTAAACTAGAAGGAGTGGAACGTTCTTGTCGATATTAGAGTTAATCTTTAATCAAGGCACGTGTCGGACAGTTTCTAACAGCTTCTAGGACGTCTTGGCTAGGAGAAATTTCTTTTTCTAGTTGATCAGGGTCATCGTAAAAACGCACGATTCCATTATCGTGATAGTCAAATAATTCAGAATAAGTTTGGCAAAGCCCACAGGCAATGCAGCGTTCAGGTATAAGTGTGATTTTCATATTTATATTGTAATAAGAAAAGTCAAAAAAAACAAGGAGTAAGGTATGGCAAAAGAACCGTGGCAAGAAGATATTTATGAGAATCAAGAAGAAACAAGATCAGAACGTCGTAAGAGAGAACAAGGTGGAGGAGTGCTGGCTAATCGTATCTTGACTATTTTAGCAAGTATTTTCTTTGTGATTGTAGTTGTGATGATTATTGTTCTTATCTATCTTTCATCGGGTGGGAGTAATCGCACAGCAGCCTTGAAAGATTTTCACGATTCAGATACAAAAGTAGAGCAAGTTTCTTCTACTTCTAGTAGTAGTTCAGAGCAGGCATCTTCTAGTTCAGAGGAGAAGGTAGAAGAGTCATCTAGTAGCTCAGAACATCCAAATGATCCAGAAGGGACTACAAAAGTTATGGCTGGAGAAGGAGAAGCAGCCATTGCCGCTCGTGCAGGAATCTCGATTGCTCAGTTAGAGGCTTTGAATCCTGGGCATATGGCTACAGGATCTTGGTTTGCTAATCCAGGTGATGTTGTTAAAATCAAATAGGAGTTGATATGAAAACCATTCAAATTGCTATTGACGGTCCTGCTTCAAGTGGTAAGAGTACGGTCGCAAAAATTATTGCCAAGGATTTTGGATACACCTATCTAGATACAGGTGCCATGTATCGTGCAGCGACCTATATGGCTCTCAAGAACCAATTAGGAGTTGAACAAGTTGAAGAACTCTTAGACTTATTGGACCAGCATCCAATCAGCTTTGGGCGCTCAGAAACTGGAGAACAGCTTGTCTTTGTAGGAGATGTGGATATTACCCATCCTATCCGTGAAAATGAAGTGACCAATCACGTTTCTGCTATTGCGGCAATTCCTGAAGTTCGTGAGAAACTAGTTTCTCTCCAACAAGAGATTGCCCAGCAAGGTGGGATTGTCATGGATGGTCGCGATATTGGGACTGTTGTATTGCCACAAGCAGAATTAAAAATTTTCCTAGTAGCTTCTGTTGATGAGAGAGCAGAGCGCCGTTACAAGGAAAATATTGCCAAGGGAATTGAAACAGACCTTGAAACCCTAAAAGAGGAAATTGCTGCGCGTGACTACAAGGATAGTCATCGTGAGACTTCGCCTCTCAAACAAGCAGAGGATGCTGTCTACCTTGATACAACTGGTTTGAATATTCAAGAAGTAGTTGAAAAAATTAAAGCAGAAGCTGAAAAAAGAATGTAAATGTAGAAAAGCCGATAGATGGATATCGGTTTTTTCTAAATTTGTCAAAATGCTGATTTTAAGGTATAATAGTTGCTGTTCGAGAAATTTTGATTTTCAAAGAATAGTGAATGATG
>CABTAV010000085.1:0-7251 GCA_902482895.1 uncultured Streptococcus sp.
CTCTAGTCGTTTTAGCCCAGATAATTGGGAAGAAGTGACAGTTAAGGATATATGGAGAACAGAATAACAAACGGAACGACGAGGTAATAGTTTTATAAAGGCAGGTTGTCATGACAGAGTTCTTAAGAACATTTTGTAAAAAAGGGGTCACTTTGGAGAATTAAATGAGAAATAAAAGTAAGTATATCCTTTTTTCCCTATTTTTCTTTTTTTATATGGCATTGTTCATCGTTAAGCCAATCTATCAATATTATTCATTTTCTAATTAATATGGAAGTTAAAAGCAGTATGATCGAATTGGTTCAAGATAAATATGAAACGTATTGGAATGATATTGATAGACATATTCACTTAGAAAAATCGAAAGAGAACGGTCAAAACATAGGAATTATTTATGTTATTGATAACGATAATCAAATTGAAAGTAAGATTTCATCTAAGAATGGTGAGGTGTTATTCAGTTATAACAATAGATTACAGGGAAACAAGCGTGTTGGAATTAGTTGGATTCATGAGGAGAAGCAACTTAGTTATGCTGGAGAATACTGGAAATTGGTAGCTGATAATAATACGATTATCGAAAGTATGACGGGAACTTCAGTAATTGTTTGGGAACAACGCTCGGACAATGCGATGAATCAGTTACATACAGTTGTGAATCAGATGAGAAAGATAGTTTTAAATCATTTGCTTCAGAAAATTTTGTACTATTCGATAACCTTGATCTGCTTTCTTTTGGGTTGGAAAATACACTCTCTTTTAAGGAGGGATTGAAGGCCACAGATCTTCTGAATTTTAATAGTGATGAGAGAGGAAAACTAAAATGCTAACACCATTGTTATTTATTGTGTCTTTATTTCTACTTTTACGGCACTTTAAAAGCAGTCTCTCAAGAATGACCATCGGATTGTTGTATGGCTCGTTTGCAGCAGTCTTTATTTGTGTGGTTTTAAATGCTGGTAAGTACACTCTGCAACCAAGTCAAAGTGTTGAATTGAAAGTTTTTTCTAAAACAGAGCAGCGGGAGTATAATTCGGAATTGAGTTTAGAAAAAAAGGATGATGCCAAAGTAAATCTATCGGGCCGAAAAGGATGGAGGATGAAAGGAAGTAATACAGTTTATAATGATGAGAAGTAGTCAATAACTGAGATTATTATTTCTAAAGATGGAACAGAGCGCAAAGACTTACCGAATGATAAGAGTAAAAGTATCTATTTAGAAAGTGATGGAATAGTGGTTCAAGGGGAAATAAAGGAAGTATTTGGGGTGACGGAAGAAAAACCCTATACTATCACCAATGTAGACGACAAACCAGCACGCTTTGAAGCTCAAGTGGTAAATAGGTAAAATTTCAGCTCTCAAATGAGGGCTTTTTTAGATACAAGTTTCAAAAAAGAAGCAAATATGATATACTAAAGAACGAGTATTCTATTAGAATTGGAACAAATAATATGAAACAAACGATTATTCTTTTATACGGTGGACGTAGTGCGGAACGTGAAGTCTCTGTCCTTTCAGCTGAAAGTGTGATGCGTGCGGTCAACTACGACCGTTTCACAGTCAAGACTTTCTTCATCAGCCAGTCAGGTGACTTTATTAAAACGCAAGAATTTAACCAGACTCCAGGTCAAGAGGATCGTCTTATGACTAATGAAACCATTGATTGGGATAAGCAAGTTGCACCAAGTGCCATCTACGAAGATGGTGCAGTGGTCTTCCCAGTCCTTCATGGTCCGATGGGAGAAGATGGTTCTGTTCAAGGCTTCCTCGAAGTTTTGAAAATGCCTTATGTCGGCTGTAATATCTTGTCATCAAGCCTTGCCATGGATAAAATCACCACTAAGCGTGTCTTAGAATCTGTCGGGATTGCCCAAGTTCCTTATGTGGCTATCGTTGAAGGCGATGATATGACTGCTAAAATTGCTGAAGTTGAAGAAAAATTGACTTATCCAGTTTTCACAAAACCATCCAACATGGGTTCTAGTGTCGGTATTTCTAAGTCTGAAAATCAAGAGGAACTTCGTCAAGCCTTGAAACTTGCCTTCCAATATGACAGCCGTGTCTTGGTTGAACAAGGGGTGAATGCCCGTGAAATCGAGGTTGGTCTCTTGGGCAACTACGATGTCAAAAGCACGCTGCCAGGAGAAGTTGTCAAGGATGTTGCCTTCTACGACTACGATGCCAAGTATATTGACAACAAGATTACCATGGATATCCCAGCTAAAATCAGTGATGATGTGGTAGCTGTCATGCGTCAAAATGCAGAAACTGCCTTCCGTGCCATTGGTGGCCTCGGTCTATCTCGTTGCGATTTCTTCTATACAGATAAGGGAGAGATTTTCCTAAACGAGCTCAATACAATGCCAGGATTCACCCAGTGGTCTATGTACCCACTACTTTGGGACAATATGGGAATCAGCTACCCAGAACTAATCGAACGATTGGTTGATCTTGCCAAGGAAAGTTTTGACAAGCGCGAAGCGCATTTGCTATAAAATGAAAGAGAGGGTAGAAGCCAGAACCATCACTGCAAGGTGACTAGAGTTCTCGAGCTTCGACCCTTTTTAAAGGAGTAGAAATGAAATTAACAATCCATGAAGTGGCTCAAGTTGTAGGAGCTAAAAATGATATCAGCATCTTCGAGGACACCCAGTTAGAAAAAGCTGAGTTTGACAGTCGCTTAATTGCGGCAGGGGATTTATTTGTGCCCCTCAAAGGTGCGCGTGACGGTCATGACTTTATTGAAACAGCCTTTGAAAATGGCGCTGCCGTAACCCTGGCTGAGAAAGAGATCGCAAATCATCCCTACATTTTAGTAGATGATGTCTTGACTGCTTTTCAAAGCCTAGCTGCCTACTATCTTGAAAAAACGGCTGTTGATGTCTTTGCTGTCACAGGTTCAAATGGTAAGACAACGACCAAGGATATGTTAGCGCATTTACTGTCAACAAGCTACAAAACCTACAAAACACAAGGGAACTACAATAACGAGATTGGCCTTCCCTACACAGTTCTCCATATGCCTGAAGGAACAGAAAAGTTGGTCTTGGAGATGGGACAGGATCACCTCGGAGATATTCATCTCTTGTCAGAATTGGCTCGTCCAAAAACAGCCATCGTGACCTTGGTTGGTGAAGCCCATTTAGCCTTTTTCAAAGACCGTTCTGAGATTGCTAAAGGCAAAATGCAAATTGCTGATGGCATGGCGTCTGCTTCCTTGCTCTTGGCACCAGCAGATCCGATTGTAGAGGACTACTTGCCAACTGATAAAAAGGTAGTCCGTTTTGGGCAAGGAGCAGAGTTGGAAATTACAGACTTGATTGAGCGCAAGGATAGTCTGACCTTTAAGGCTAATTTCTTGGAACAAGCCCTTGATTTGCCAGTGACTGGTAAGTACAATGCCACTAATGCTATGATTGCATCCTATGTTGCCCTGAAAGAAGGAGTGTCAGAGGAGCAAATTCGTCAGGCCTTCCAAAATCTTGAATTGACGCGTAACCGTACCGAGTGGAAGAAAGCAGCCAATGGAGCAGATATTTTGTCTGATGTATACAATGCCAATCCAACTGCTATGAAGTTGATTTTGGAGACATTTTCTGCCATTCCAGCTAATGAAGGGGGCAAGAAAATCGCTGTCTTAGCGGACATGAAGGAACTCGGTGACCAGTCTGTTCAGCTCCATAACCAGATGATTTTGAGCCTCTCGCCAGATGTGCTGGATACCGTTATTTTCTATGGGGAAGATATTGCTGAATTGGCCCAACTTGCCAGTCAAATGTTCCCAATCGGCCATGTTTACTACTTCAAAAAAACAGCTGACGAGGACCAATTTGAAGCTCTAGTCAAGCAGGTTAAGGAAAGCCTCAGTGCCAATGACCAAATCTTGCTCAAAGGCTCTAACTCTATGAATCTAGCCAAGTTGGTAGAAAGTTTAGAAAATGAAGCCAAGTGATTTTGCTAAGTATCTGCAAAGAATGATTGCCCTTACAGATACTGGATTAACCTTTACAAAAGATCCTTTTGACCGTGAGCGCTACGAGGACTTGCGAAGTCTGTTATCTGAAATGTTGAATCAGGGATCAGACCTGGATGCAGAAGAAGTGGCAGAAGTCTTGAAACCGACTTCAGCTTATGCGACTCCTTTAATGGACGTCCGTGCTTGGATTGTTGAGGATGATAAGATTTGTCTGGTTAGGGGACAAGGAGAGGATAGTTGGGCTTTGCCAGGTGGCTTTGGCGAGGTCGGTTATTCACCAACTGAAAATATTCTCAAGGAAATTGAAGAAGAAACCGGTTTTAAAGTCAAAGTTGAAAGACTACTAGCTGTTTTTGATACCAATCGTTTCCAACTACAGAGCAAGCAATATGCAAAGTTTATTTTTGAATGTAAGCTTCTTGATGGACAATTCCAAGAAAATCAAGAAATTGCTGACCTTCAATTTTTTGCCATTGACCAACTACCAGCCTTATCTGAAAAACGCATTACCAAAGAGCAAATAGAGATTCTTTGGCAGGTTTATAAAGGTCAGAAGGAGCAATATCTTGACTAAGAAGATGATTATCGTATTTCTAAATCCATTTTTGACAAATAGCATGGTATAATAATATGCAGGAAAATTTTGAATCATGAGGAAGACTAGATGAATTTATGGGATATTTTCTTTACGACTCAGGCAAGCGAGCCACCCAAGTTTGATCTTTTTTGGTATGTTAGCCTATTTACGCTCTTAGCCTTGACCTTTTATACAGCCTATCGTTATCGTGAAAAGAAGGTTTACCAACGATTTTTCCAAATCTTGCAGGCCGTTCAGTTAATCCTTCTTTATGGTTGGTATGGGGTCAATCATATGCCACTGTCAGAAAGCTTACCCTTTTACCATTGTCGTATGGCTATGTTTGTGGTGCTCTTGCTTCCTGGTCAGTCTAAATATAGGCAGTATTTTGCATTACTAGGAACATTTGGGACATTAGCTGCCTTTGTTTATCCAGTGCCAGATCCTTATCCATTCCCGCATATTGCGATTTTATCCTTTATCTTTGGCCACTTAGCTCTCTTGGGGAACTCTCTAGTTTATCTATTGAGACAGTATAACGCGCGATTGTTGGATGTGAAGGGAATTTTTCTCATGACCTTTGCACTAAATGCCTTGATTTTTGTGGTCAATTTAGTAACAGGTGGAGATTACGGATTCTTGACAAAACCACCATTGGTTGGAGACCATGGCTTAGTAGCTAATTATTTAATCGTTTCCCTGGCCTTATCAGCAGCGATTACGTTAACAAAGAAAATCTTGGAACTATTTTTAGAACAAGAAGCAGAAAAAATGATTGCAAAGAAAGCTTAGAAATTAGCTTTCTTTTTTTCATAAATCTGATTTTTTATAACTTGTTTGGAAAATAAAAAAAGCTAAGGAAAGAATGTGAAAAAATGGTAAGTAAATTTAGGAAAAACTAAGCACGATTGGATTTTTTGTGTTATAATATTCTGTGAATAGCTATGCCCTATTTTAGCTATATTGAATAGAAGTTTGAAACTTGGAAGAGAGAGGATGCGATGTAATGGCTAGAGATGGTTTTTTTACAGGCTTAGATATCGGAACTAATTCGATTAAAGTGTTGGTTGCCGAGCATAGAAATGGTGAACTTAATGTAATTGGTGTAAGTAATGCCAAGAGTAAAGGTGTAAAGGATGGGATTATCGTTGATATTGAAGCAGCAGCAACTGCTATCAAGTCAGCTATTTCCCAAGCAGAAGAGAAAGCTGGCATTTCAATCAAATCAGTGAATGTTGGTTTGCCTGGAAATCTTTTGCAAGTAGAACCAACTCAAGGTATGATTCCAGTTACATCTGATACAAAAGAAATTACAGATCAAGATGTTGAAAATGTTGTTAAATCAGCCTTGACAAAGAGTATGACACCAGATCGTGAAGTCATTACTTTTATTCCAGAAGAATTTATCGTAGATGGTTTCCAAGGTATTCGTGACCCACGCGGCATGATGGGTGTTCGTCTTGAAATGCGTGGTTTGCTTTACACAGGTCCACGTACTATTCTTCACAATTTACGCAAGACAGTTGAGCGCTCAGGTGTTCAAGTTGAAAATATTATTATTTCACCATTGGCTTTGGTTCGTTCAGTCTTGAATGAAGGTGAGCGTGAATTTGGAGCTACTGTGATTGATATGGGAGCAGGTCAAACAACTGTTGCTACAATCCGTAACCAAGAACTCCAGTTTACAAATATTCTTCAAGAAGGTGGAGATTATGTCACAAAAGATATCTCTAAAGTCTTGAAGACTTCACAGAAATTAGCTGAAGGATTGAAATTAAACTATGGTGAAGCCTACCCTTCACTTGCAAGCAATGAAACCTTCCAAGTTGAAGTAATTGGTGAAGTAGAACCTGTAGAAGTTACAGAAAGCTATCTAGCAGAGATTATTTCAGCCCGCATTAAGCACATTTTTGAACAAATCAAACAAGAGTTGGAAAGAAGACATTTGTTGGATCTTCCAGGTGGGATTGTTCTGATTGGTGGAAATGCTATTTTACCAGGTATTGTAGAACTTGCACAGGAAGTCTTTGGCGTTGGTGTCAAACTTTACGTTCCAAATCAAGTTGGAATCCGTAATCCTGCCTTCGCTCATGTGATTAGCTTGTCTGAATTTGCTGGTCAATTGACTGAGGTGCATTTATTAGCACAAAGAGCAGTCAAGGGTGAGGATACTTTGCGTCACCAACCAATTAATTTCGGTGGGATGATTCAACGCGTTACGCAAGTAGCACAACCTACCCCTATTCAACCAGTTCAAAATACTGAGGTTGAGCAATCAGCTTCTACAAACGTAGTTGCTCCGAAAGAAGATAAAGTATCTTCTCAAAATAAACCAAAAATCGCAGATCGCTTCCGTGGTTTAATTGGAAGTATGTTTGATGAATAAAAGAGGAAAAATAAACTATGACATTTTCATTTGATACAGCGGCTGCTCAAGGTGCAGTGATTAAAGTAATCGGTGTTGGTGGAGGTGGCGGAAACGCCATTAACCGCATGGTTGACGAAGGTGTTGCAGGCGTAGAATTTATCGCAGCAAACACAGATGTACAAGCTTTGAGTAGTACAAAAGCTGAGACTGTAATTCAGTTAGGTCCTAAATTGACTCGTGGTTTGGGTGCTGGTGGTCGACCTGAAATCGGTCAAAAGGCAGCCGAAGAAAGCGAAGAAGCCTTGACTCAAGCTATTACTGGAGCAGAC
>CABTAV010000086.1:0-7190 GCA_902482895.1 uncultured Streptococcus sp.
CTTAACCAAAGCCACAACCTGACCTTGAGCTGCCAAGACTTGATGCAAGGCCGGAAGAATCAGACTGAGGGAAATGAAACTCACGTCAATACTGGCAAAGCTTGGTTCCTGCTCAAAGTCAGTCTTTTCAGCATAGCGGAAATTAAACTGCTCCATGCTGACAACTCGCGGGTCCTGGCGTAGTTTCCAAGCCAACTGATTGGTACCAACATCAACTGCAAAGACTAACTCAGCACCATTTTGCAACATGACATCGGTAAAACCTCCAGTAGAGGCACCGATATCAATCGTTGTAGCTCCTTCCACTGATAAATCAAAGACCTGCAAAGCTTTTTCCAATTTCAAGCCACCACGGCTGACATACTTGAGTTTTTCACCCTTGAGTTTTAGCTCGGTGTCATCTGGAATTTTCTCTCCTGGCTTGTCAAACCGTTCTCCATTAAGGACTGCTACGACTAGGCCAGCCATCACACCGCGCTTGGCCTGCTCTCTCGTTTCAAACAAGCCCTGTTTATAAGCTAGTACATCCACTCTTTCCTTAGCCATTGATTCTCAAACTTTCTACTACTTTTACAATCGATTCTATCTCAAAAGGAACCTGCTGGGAAATTTCTTCTAATTTTGCATTAGCTTGATCCAAAGTCTGGTTACAAAAGGCAATAGTCTCTTCCAAGCCCAACAAAGCAGGATAGGTTGATTTTTCTGCCTGCAAATCCTTTTGAGGTGTCTTGCCGATTTCCTCAAAACTAGCGGTCACATCCAGCACATCGTCTCTGACCTGAAAAGCAAGCCCAATCAATTCACCTACAGTTTTAAGTTTTGCCTGCATCTCAGGTGCCAATTCGGCTATGATGGCAGCTGCTTGGAAGGGAAAGGCTAGTAGTTTTCCAGTCTTATTAGCATGAATGGTCTGAAGTTCTTCCAAAGACAAATGCTGGTGTTCACCTTCCATGTCCAAAACCTGGCCTGCCACCATGCCCAGACTTCCTGAAGCAAGAGATAAGTTGGCAATCAAGTCCACCTTGATTTGACTTGGCAAATCTGCCTGCGCAATCAAGGCATAGGGATCTAGGAATAAAGCATCTCCTGCCAAAATGGCCATAGCTTCACCAAATTTCTTATGATTGGTCAAGCGTCCCCGACGGTAATCATCATCATCCATAGCTGGAAGATCATCGTGAATCAAGCTCCCTGTATGAATCATTTCCAAGGCCGCAGCCACCTGCGCGTGAGCAGGTTTAATAGCGACCTGCAAGGCTTCCAGAACTTCTAACAAGAGAAAAGGTCGAATACGCTTGCCACCAGCATGAATGGAATAGAGAACAGACTCTCGCAAACTAGAGGCAAACTGCTGGTCTCCATAAAAGTCTTCCAAAGCCGACTGGACAAGAGCTAATTTTTCTTGCTTCTTCATTCAAAATCACTTTCTGTTCCGTCTTCTTGCATAACCTTGACCAAGGTCTTTTCAGCCTTGTCCAGCGTCGCTTGGAGCTCTTTTGACAAGACCATACCCTTTTGAAAGGCAGCAATCGCATCTTCCAAAGCAATTTCACCATTTTCCAAACTTTGGACAATAGTCTCCAGTTCTGCTAGATTTTCCTCAAATTTCTTTTGTTTTGACATCTTTAACCTCTAATTCTACTTGACCATCTCGCATCAAAAGCGTCACTTGGTCTTTTTTCTTCAAATTTTCAACCGAATCGATAACGGAATCTTCTTTTTTGACAATTGCATAGCCACGCGCCACGATTCGACTGGTATCCAACATCAGCAAGGCTTCTGAAAGTCGTTTCACTTCAGCAACCTTGGCATCATAAACCAGCGCCATTTGGCTACGTAGGAGCTTATCCAACTGACCTAAACGGTCTTGATAGCGTTGGATTTTGGTAACAGGTGATAATTGAACCAGTCGATGCGTCCTTGCTTGTACTAGCTGTTTGTTATCAGAAATCCGTGTTCGCAAACTTTGTTTTAATCGCAGTTGCAGTTGATCCAAGCGTTGCAAATAGCCATCATACAAACGCTCTGGCTGTCTAAAGATAACAGACTGACTGCACTTTTTCAAAGATTCTTGTTTCTTCGATAGGACATTTCGGACTGCCGTAGCCATCCGTTTTTCCTGATTTTGCAAATGAGCTAATACATCCAACTTGGTCACAGGTGTTGCTAGTTCAGCAGCAGCTGTTGGTGTCGCAGCCCGTCTATCTGCCACAAAATCTGCCAAGGTCACATCCGTCTCATGCCCCACACTAGAGATAACTGGCAAACGAGATTCAAAAATAGCTCGTACCACAATTTCTTCGTTAAAGGCCCAGAGATCCTCTATGGAGCCACCACCACGACCAATAATCAGCAAATCCAAATCGTCTAGTTGATTAGCACGCGCAATATTTCTAGCAATTTCCTCCGCAGAACCCTCACCTTGAACCTTGGTCGGATAAAGTAAGATATCGACACCTGGAAAGCGTCTGCTGACGGTCGTGATAATGTCTCGAATCACGGCTCCACTGCGACTGGTTACTACACCAATTCTCTTAGAAAATTTGGGCAGAGCTTGCTTGAAGCGTTCTTGAAACAGGCCTTCTTCTGCCAATTTTTTCTTGAGTTGTTCAAACTGAATCGCAAGCGCCCCAACCCCATCAGGCTCAGCCTTTTCAATGATGATGGAGTAGCTACCACTTGGTTCATAGACCTGTACACGCCCAATCACATTGATTTTCATCCCTTCTTCCAAATCGAAGCCTAATTTCTGATAAATCCCAGACCAAATAGTCGCTTGAATAACTGCATGGTCATCTTTTAGGGAGAAATATTGGTGAGAAGGTCGTTTACGAAAGTTGGAAACTTGACCAGTTAAATAGACCCGTTCCAAGTAAGGGTCTTTATCGAATTTCATTTTCAGATACTTGGTCAAAGTTGTTACCGATAAATACTTTTCCATCTCCACCTACTATTCATTTTCTTGCTCTTTCATGGGTATTATTATACCAAAAATATGCCTAAAAATCTCCATTTATGTACCATTATGAGGGAAAAATAAAAAAGGAGGCAAGGCCTCCACATCTGATTATTTGCTGTTTCGAGCTTCTTCCAAAATCTTTGCAATCTTGGTCGTCAAAAGGTCAATAGCCACTGTATTGCTCACTCCCTCAGGAATGACAATATCCGCATAACGCTTGGTTGGCTCGATAAACTGATGGTACATGGGTTTAACCACACCTAAATACTGGTCAATAACGCTATCAAGACTACGACCACGCTCTTCCATATCGCGCTTGATACGACGAATAATGCGCACATCATCATCCGTATCCACAAAAATCTTGATATCCATCAAATCGCGCAGGCGCTTGTCCTCCAAGACTAAAATCCCCTCAACGATAAAGACATCCTGAGGCTCCTGACGATAGGTCCTGCTACTTCGTGTATGCTCTGTATAGTCATAAGTCGGGATGTCCACCGGACGCCCTGCCAACAATTCCTTAATCTGCTCAATCATCAAGTCTGTATCAAAGGCAAAAGGATGGTCGTAGTTGGTTTTGACACGCTCTTCAAAGGTCAAATGAGACTGATCCTTGTAGTATGAATCATGCTCAATCATGGAAATCTTTTCATCAGGAAAATGCGATAAAATTGCCCTTGAAACACTGGTTTTACCTCCACCAGAACCACCTGTCACTCCGATAATGATTGGTCTATTTTGCATGCTATCCTCCGTTTTTTTATCCGTCGTCTATTCTATCACATTTTTTGCAAAATTTATAGTCTGGTTTGGATAGTTTAGGGGAAACAATTCCAATCCCTACACCTCAATTAGACTAGCTAAAAACCTTCCTTGGCTTGTAGAGATTGTCCCTTTTTTCTAGAATGGCTAGCAATTTGTCATCCTCGAAGGCAGCCAATTCTTGGTCTGTTTGGTCGAGTTCTATAAAACGACCAAAGCGTACTTCTGCAGCCTGTTCTTGAGTTAGAAAAACTTTGACAAGATCCCCTGTCCCAATCTCTAGAGGATAGAGAAAGTCCAGTTGACCAGCCTCTACTTTTTCAGCAATTTCTTCCAAGGTAAGAGCATCTTCTAGTTGAAAACCTGCTGCACTAGTACGTGTTAGGTGTGACATATGAGCCGTATAACCAAGCTTCTCTCCCAAGTCAACCGATAATGTACGAATATAGGTTCCCTTGCTACATTTTACACGAAAAGTAAATCGTGCAAGATGACCCTCATAAGAAATCGGACTTGTCCGCTCAAATTGATAAATCGTAACCTGACGCTCTGGACGCTCTACTTCTTGACCTGCACGCGCATACTCATAGAGTTTGCGACCATTAACCTTAACAGCTGAATACATAGGTGGAATCTGGATAATAGGCCCAGTCAAACTAGTGATTGCTTCATCGACAAGCTTTTCATCCAAGGGCGACAGAACGGGTGTCTCAGCGACCACTTCCCCACTAGCATCCTCTGTCGTCGTGGAATAGCCCAGAGTGATTTCCCCCTCATAGACCTTGCCCTCGTCCTGCATAAACTCGACCATGCGTGTCGCCTTGCCAACCGCAATCGGCAAAACACCCACCACATCCGGATCCAAGGTCCCACCATGACCAATTTTCTTGGTTCCCAAAATCTTACGCAGTTTAAAAACTGCATCATGCGAGGTCATTCCCGCTTCTTTTTTTAAGTTGATAATACCGTTCATTTTTGCTTTCTCACTCCCCCTTCAATGCTTCAAACTTCGCTTTCATGGTTGGATTTTTTCGAGTCAATTTTTTTACAGAGACATCTTCCAATTTATTGTTTGCAAGGCGGAGTTGGTTTTCAGATGTTGTTAGGAATTTCTTAACCTCTTCCATGCGTTTGATGGCCTTGTCGATTTCATCGATTGCCTTACCAAAGTTGGTAGAAGCTGAATTATAGTTCTTGGCAAAAGCTAGCTTAAAGGCATCCAAGTCTTCTTCAAAATGAGTGATGTCGATATTTTGCTCACGCACCAAGGCCAATTCTTGTTTGTATTTTAGGGAATTAAGCGCCGCATTTCGCAAGAGCCCAATCAACTGGATAAAGAATTGAGGACGAACTACATACATTTTTTCATATTCATGGCTCACGTCAACAATTCCCGTGTTAAAATAGTCGTTATCGGCCTCAAGCATAGTCACCAAAACGGCATACTCACAGTTCTTTTCACGACGGTCCTTGTCCAATTCCTTGTAAAAATCTGCATTCTTGTGCTTCTTCTCTGTTCCATCTGCTTCATTTTTCATCTCAAACATGATGGAAATGATTTCGACTCCATTTTCATCACTCTCACGGAAGATAAAGTCCCCTTTAGACCCACGTGCAGAAACCTTGTTATCCTTCTCAAAGTAAGCATTTGGAAAGGCAAAACTTCGTACCTTATTAAACTCACTTTCCGCATACTGTTCCAGACTTTCCCCAATGGCTTTTGTAGATTGTTGAGCCTTAAAATTCTTATAAAACTCGACTTGTTCACTGGCTGCTTTAAGCTGGGCTTCATAGTTTTGTTTAACAGAAGCCAAAGACAACTCATTTTCCTTTTCTTGCAATAGCAACTGATTTTTGACCTGATCTCGTTCTTTTTCAAGGTCAGAAAGGGTCTTTTGCAGTTGATTTTCATGCTCCAAACGCAAGGTGGCCAATTGGTTTTCCAAGGCCTGCACTTCCTTGTCCTTTGCTAATAAGGCCTCATGGCTTGTCTGTTCAACTTCTTTCTTGGCCAACTCTTTCTCTGTATCAAAGTTTTGGATTTGACTCTGCAATTGCGCGATTTCTTGGTCTTTTTGAGCTAGTTTAGACTGTTGCTCATTCATAGCCTTTTGCTCAGCCAAGGCCAGTTCCTGCTTCATGCGGTCGTGTAATTCCTTATCAAACTCTGCCGTTCTCACTTGGGACAAAAGTTCTGCATACTGACTTTCGTTTACTGTAAAGACTTCCCCACAGTTAGGGCATTTGATTTCGTTCATAACTTCCCTCTTTCTAGACTTCTTTAACCATTATATCATGCCTGAGGGAAAATCAAAAACAGTGAGTCGAAACCCACTGTTTATCTTCTTTTACTTTAAATTTTTTCCAAGGCCAAGCGCAAGTCTTCAATCAAATCTTCTACATTTTCAAGACCGATTGACAAACGAATTTGATTTGGTGTGACACCTGCTGCTTCTAGATCTTTTTCTGACAATTGACCGTGAGTGGTTGTAGCTGGATGAACAACAAGCGATTTAGCATCTGCTACGTTTGCAAGATCAGAGAAGATTTCCAAATTATCAATTACCTTGCGTGCTTCTGCCTCCCCACCTTTGACATGGAAAGTAAAGATTGAGCCCACACCTTTTGGAAAGTATTTTTCAGCCAAGGCATGATAAGGACTATCAGCCAATTTTGGATAATTTACCTTTTCTACCTTAGGATGGTTGACAAGGAAATCAACAATTTTCTCAGCATTTTGCACATGACGTTCCACACGAAGAGAAAGAGTTTCAAGTCCTTGGAGCAAGAGAAAGGCATTAAATGGAGACAAGGCTGCACCTGTATCACGGAGCAATTGAACACGGACAGCGATAATAAAGGCTGCTGCACCCACATCACGAGTATAGCTCAAATTGTGGTAACTTGGATCTTCCTCAACAAATTGAGGGAATTTCCCTGAAGCCGCCCAGTCAAAACGACCGCTATCGACAATCACTCCACCAATAGTCGTACCATGCCCACCGATAAACTTAGTCGCAGAGTGAATGGCAATATCTACACCGTGAGAGAAGACGTTAATCAAATAAGGTGTAGCAAATGTATTGTCAGAAACAAGTGGAATCTGATGCTTATGAGCAATCTCTGCCAATTTTTCCAAATCTGGAATGTTAATCAAGGGGTTACCCAAGGTTTCAATCAGAACAAGCTTGGTATTGTCTTTGATCGCTGCTTCCACTTCCTCCAAATTATCCACGTCCACAAAGGTTGTTGTGATACCATAACGAGGAAGGGTTTCTTTCAAGAGATTGAAAGTTCCACCGTAAATAGTTGAAGCTGCCACTACATGGTCACCTGCATGAGCAAGTGCCAAAATCGTATAAGTCACTGCAGCCATACCTGATGCTGTTGCAAGAGCTCCAACACCACCTTCAAGAGCAGCGATTCTTTCTTCAAAGGCAGCTGTTGTAGGGTTGGTGATACGAGT
>CABTAV010000087.1:0-7144 GCA_902482895.1 uncultured Streptococcus sp.
GCTTGCGACTGGGCTTGCTAACAATACGCTGACGACTATGATTAAAAAGCTAGAGGAACAAAATCTTGTAACGATTAGTCCATGTGGAAAAGATAAGAGGAAGAAGTATTTGGTTTTAACAGAGTTGGGGCTGGCCCAAAAAGAAGTTGGGTATCGAGTCAGTCAGAAATTGGATACTATCTTTTACAAAGGATTCTCAGAGGAAGAAATTCGTCAGTTTGAAGGTTTTCAAGAAAGAATTTTGGCTAATCTGAAAGAGAAGGAAAATGAGGTTTAAGATAAATCAAATTAGCTGTTTATAAGCAAAGGTCACTTTTGACTTGATTTTCCAACTCTTAGGTCAAGGAAACTATGTGGTTAGCTATGGTCAGACTCAGATTGACGGAGTTGCCTATGCACAGTATGACATCTTCCGTCTAGAAAATGGGAAAATTGTGGAGCATTGGGATAATAAAGAAGTTATGCCTAAGGTAGAAGACTTGACCAATCGAGGCAAGTTTTAAATTGAGGATACAGAATGATTGAATACAAAAATGTAGCTTTATGTTACACAGAAAAAGATGTCTTGAGAGATGTTAATTTACGGATTGAGAATGGGGAATTTATGGTTTTAGTTGGGCCATCTGGCTCAGGTAAGACGACCATGATTAAGATGGTCAACCGCCTCTTGGAACCGACTGATGGAAATGTTTATATGGATGGCAAGCGCATCAAAGACTATGACGAGCGGGATCTTCGTCTTTCTACTGGTTATGTTTTACAGGCTATTGCTCTATTTCCTAATCTAACGGTCGCGGAAAATATTGCTCTGATTCCTGAGATGAAGGGCTGGGCTAAGGAAGAAATTGCTCAGAAAACAGAAGAGCTTTTGGCAAAGGTTGGTTTACCAGTAGCTGAGTATGGACATCGTTTGCCTAGTGAATTATCTGGTGGGGAACAACAGCGTGTTGGAATTGTACGGGCTATGATTGGTCAGCCTAAGATTCTCCTCATGGATGAACCTTTTTCAGCCTTGGATGCTATTTCTCGCAAACAGTTGCAGATTCTGACTAAAGAATTGCATAAAGAGTTTGGGATGACAACGATTTTTGTGACCCATGATACGGATGAAGCTTTGAAATTGGCGGACCGTATTGCTGTCTTGCAGGATGGAGAGATTCGTCAGGTGGCCAATCCCGAGACCATTTTAAAAGCTCCTGCCACAGACTTTGTAGCAGACTTGTTTGGAGGTAGTGTTCATGACTAATTTAATTGCAACTTTTCAGGATCGTTTTAGTGATTGGTTGACAGCTCTATCTCAACATTTGCAGTTGTCACTTTTGACCTTGTTGCTGGCCATCTTTATAGCGATTCCCTTGGCTGTTTATCTTCGATATCATGAGAAGTTAGCGGATTGGGTCTTACAGATTGCAGGGATTTTCCAGACCATCCCGTCTCTGGCCTTGCTGGGGCTCTTTATCCCCTTGATGGGAATTGGGACCTTACCAGCTTTGACAGCTCTTGTGATTTATGCGATTTTTCCGATTTTGCAAAATACTATCACTGGACTCAAGGGAATTGATCCGAGTCTGCAAGAGGCTGGGATTGCCTTTGGAATGACTAGGTGGGAGCGACTCAAGAAGTTTGAAATTCCGCTTGCCATGCCTGTTATGATGTCTGGGATTCGGACGGCAGCGGTCTTAATTATCGGTACGGCAACTTTGGCGGCCTTGATTGGGGCAGGGGGACTAGGTTCCTTTATTCTTTTGGGAATTGACCGTAATAATGCCAGTCTGATTTTGATTGGTGCCCTTTCTTCAGCAGTGCTGGCTATTGCCTTTAACATCCTACTAAAAGTGATGGAAAAGGCAAAATTGCGGACGATTTTTTCTGGTTTTGCCTTGGTGACCATATTGCTTGGTTTGTCTTATAGTCCAGCCCTCTTGGCTCAAAAAGAGAAAGAAAACTTGGTTATTGCTGGGAAATTGGGTCCAGAACCAGAAATTTTAGCCAATATGTATAAGTTACTGATTGAAGAAAATACCAGCATGACTGCGACTGTTAAACCGAATTTTGGGAAAACAAGCTTCCTCTACGAAGCTTTGAAAAAAGGCGATATTGATATCTATCCTGAATTTACTGGTACGGTGACTGAAAGTTTGCTGCAACCATCACCGAAAGTGAGTCATGAGCCAGAGCAAGTTTATAATGTGGCGCGTGATGGCATTGCCAAACAGGATCATCTATCCTATCTCAAACCCATGTCTTATCAAAATACCTATGCTGTAGCTGTTCCGAAAAAGATTGCTCAAGAATATGGCTTGAAGACCATTTCGGACTTGAAAAAAGTGGAAGGGCAGTTGAAGGCAGGTTTTACACTTGAGTTTAATGACCGCGAAGATGGCAATAAGGGCTTGCAATCAATGTATGGTCTCAATCTCAATGTAGCGACTATGGAACCAGCTCTTCGCTATCAGGCAATTCAGTCAGGCGATATCCAAATTACGGATGCCTATTCAACCGATGCAGAGTTGGCGCGTTATGATTTGCAGGTCTTGGAAGATGACAAGCAACTCTTCACACCTTATCAAGGGGCTCCACTGATGAAAGAAGCTCTTCTCAAGAAACATCCAGAGTTGGAAACAGTTCTCAATAAATTGGCTGGTAAAATTACTGAAAGCCAGATGAGCCAGCTCAACTACCAAGTCGGTGTTGAAGGCAAGTCAGCAGAACAAGTAGCCAAGGAGTTTTTGGTTCAAGAAGGTCTTCTAAAATAGAAGCAGATTTCCTTATAAATTTTTAAAAATCTTCGATTTGTATTCGAGGATTTTTTGTTATGAAAATTTTACTTTCAACTTGACAAGTGAGTGGATACTCACTATAATAGTTTTATATTTCAAAAGTGAGTAAATACTCACCTAGGAGGATTCAAATGAAAAAATTGTTACATTTAAAAGATTTAGAAAAATCTTTTTGTCGTCAAATGGTCTTAGATCACGTTGGTTTTGATTTACAGCCTGGAGAAATCATTGGTCTAATCGGTCCATCAGGTGCTGGTAAATCAACTATGATTAAAACCATGCTAGGAATGGAAAAGGCGGATAGCGGTATCGCTTTAGTCTTGGATCATACTATGCCCAATCGTCATATTTTAGGAGATATTGGTTATATGGCCCAGTCAGATGCCTTATATGAGGCTTTGTCAGGTCAAGAAAATCTGGAATTTTTTGGTCAGCTAAAAGGGCTATCCAAAAGAGATCTGACAGCTGAAATTGCCCATGTGGCTCAAGTTGTGGATCTGGCAGAGCATTTGAATAAAACGGTATCCGGTTATTCTGGAGGAATGAAGCGACGCTTGTCTTTAGCCATCGCGCTTCTGGGGAATCCTCAGCTCTTGATTTTGGACGAACCGACAGTTGGAATCGACCCTTCTCTTCGGAAGAAAATCTGGAAAGAATTATTCGCGCTTAGAGACAATGGGGTTGGGATATTAGTTACTACCCATGTTATGGATGAAGCAGAGTTAACGGATAAGGTCGGCTTATTATTAGGTGGAAAAATCATTGCTTTTGATACACCGCAACACTTAAAAGAAAGTTATCAAGTTTCAAGTATTGAAGAAGTATTTTTGAAAGCAGAAGGAGAGTAAGATGAGAACCATTGCTATTGCTAAAAAAGTTATCAAAGAATTGCTTCGTGACAAACGAACCTTGGCTATGATGTTTGTAGCGCCGGTATTTATTATGTGGCTGATGAACCTCATGTTTTCAGCTAGTACAACCGTGAATGTCAAGTTAGCGACACAAGATCTACCAACTGGTTTGATAACGAAAATGGATGAGCTTGATCATGTGGACATCGAGACTTATCAAGACTTAGATCAGGCCAAAGAAGCGCTAGCAAATGAAAAAGTCGATGCTGTGATTTCTTATAAAGACGGTGAGTATCAGGTCGACTACGCAAATACGGATGCTTCTAAAACAACTATGACACGACAAGTGTTACGAACAAGTATCGCCAGTGAAGGCACCGATCAGTTACTATCTCGTATCAAACAAGATCTTCCACAATTGAAATTAGATGCAAAGGCGCCTGAAATCAAAGAATCTTACCAATATGGAGATAAAAATACTGGATTCTTTGCACGTATGATTCCAATTTTAATTGGCTTTGTGGTCTTCTTCTTTGTCTTTTTGATTTCTGGTATGGCACTTTTGAAAGAGCGCACAAGTGGAACCTTGGATCGCTTGTTAGCAACCCCAGTGAAACGTTCTGAAATCGTCTATGGCTATATGTTGTCTTACGGTATTATTGCGATTTTTCAAACGGCAGTTGTCGTTTTAGCAGCAATTTGGCTACTAGATGTAGAAGTTGTAGGAAATATTTTAAATGTTATAATAGTTAATGTGGTACTGGCTCTTGTAGCACTAGCTTTTGGAATTCTCTTGTCTACTCTAGCAAAATCAGAATTCCAAATGATGCAATTTATTCCTCTCGTGATTATGCCCCAACTTTTTTTCTCAGGAATTATTCCATTGTCATCCATGGGAGAATGGGCTCCAACTGTGGGGAAATTTTTGCCATTAACCTATTCTGGTGATGCAATAAGCCAGATTATTCTTTACGGACACAATCTTGGTGATATTTTGCCAAATCTTGGTGTTTTAATGATTTTCTTGATCATTTTAACAATTCTCAATATTGTTGGATTGCGTCGTTATCGTAAAGTTTAGAAATCAACATAAATAATGCTAAAAAGGTGTGAAGATTAGATGGATAAGACTGTTTTTGAATCGTTTGAAGATTACTTAGAAGAAGCGAATTACCCTCAAGGAAAGAAAAAAATCATGCAGGCAGCAGTGGATCTCATATCAACTAGGAGTTACCATGGGACCTCAACTCTTCACATAGCTGAGCGTGCTGGACTAAGCCAGGCAACTTTGTTTAAGTATTTTAAGACGAAGGATGATCTACTGACGGCTATTTTACATCCTGTAGTCCCAGGCATTTTCGGTAGTTTTGTTGAGGAACTCTTAGCTTTTGAAACGACAGAAGAGAGGGTTCGTTATCTCGTCCACGATCGTATGAGCTATCTCAAAAAAAATCGTGCTTTGATGAAAATCATTCTGCAGGAGAGTTTTTCAAATAAGAAACTAAAAAATGAACAGATTTTTATCTGGAATGCTATTCAAGATAAACTTCGAGTGCTTCATAAAGAATTGCTAGCAGATCCACGTGTAAATCCAGAGTTAACGATTCCTCAAATGGTTCGTATTTGTGTTGGTCCATTGTTGGCTTACTTCGCTCAACTTTATATCGTTAGCGACAACGGAGAAATAAAGGAAGAGGACCTAGACTTATTAGAAAAACAGATTTTAGGTGGTTTGTGGAAATAAGGGAGTTCTAGAAGAGCTAAGATTTATTTACTTGACTTTCAAACAAGCTAAAAAAGACATGTTCTGCTTATTTCAGATTCATGTCTTTTTTGTTGTTGGATTTTGTATTCTTCATAAGTCCTCAATCGCTTTGCCAAAACAGAAACCGACTTCTCCAGCGGTGCAACGATTTCTCAAGTGTATGGAAGAGGAGCTTTCTGGATTGCTGAGGACAACTCCTTGACACTTTGTCAGCTTTTGATACAATAGTACAAAATTAGAGGAGGTGAGTTATGATTCAAAAACATGCGATTCCTATTTTAGAGTTTGATGACAATCCTCAGGCGGTCATCATGCCTAATCACGAGGGGCTGGACTTGCACTTGCCCAAGAAGTGTGTCTATGCTTTTTTAGGTGAGGAGATTGACCGCTATGCGAGGGAAGTAGGGGCGGACTGTGTTGGCGAATTTGTTTCTGCTACCAAGTCCTATCCAGTCTATGTTATCAATTATAAGGGCGAGGAGATTTGTCTGGCTCAGTCTCCTGTCGGTTCAGCTCCAGCAGCCCAGTTTATGGATTGGTTGATTGGCTATGGTGTGGAGCAGATTATTTCCACTGGAACCTGTGGTGTGCTAGCTGATATAGAGGAGAACGCCTTTCTAGTTCCTGTTCGGGCTTTGCGAGATGAAGGAGCCAGCTATCACTATGTGGCACCTTCTCGTTATATGGAAATGCAGCCAGAGGCTATTGCTGCCATTGAGAAAGTTTTGGATGCCAGAGAGATTCCCTATGAAGAAGTCATGACCTGGTCCACAGATGGTTTTTACCGAGAAACGGCTGAAATGGTGGCTTATCGCAAGGAAGAAGGCTGTGCTGTTGTGGAGATGGAGTGTGCTGCACTTGCGGCAGTAGCCCAACTGCGTAGGATTTTTTGGGGAGAGTTGTTGTTTACAGCAGATTCTCTAGCCGATTTGGAGCAGTACGACAGTCGTGACTGGGGTTCAGAAGCTTTTGAGAAGGCCTTGGAACTCTGCCTTGAGATAGTCTTTCATATCTAACTCCTATCCTTCTTTTTATGGTACAATGGATGTATGTTATTCAAATTATTTGTGAAAAAAATTGAAAGAGCCTTGGGCGGACTTTCGCCAGCTCGTCGCATCTTTTTAAGTTTCGCTGGAGTTATTTTTATAGGTTCTCTTCTTTTGAGTTTGCCTTTTGTTCAGGCAAGTGGTTCGCAGGGCACTTATTTTGACCATCTTTTTACGACAGTATCAATGGTCTGTGTGACTGGTCTTTTTACGCAACCAGTGGCTACGACCTATAATGTCTGGGGGCAGTTGATTTGTATGCTCTTGATACAGATTGGTGGTCTGGGGCTCATGACCTTTATCGGGGTTTTTTATATTCAGGGGAAGCAAAAGCTCAGTCTTCGCAGTCGTGAAACTATTCAGGAAAGCTTCAGTTACGGGGAGACTCGGTCTCTGAAGGCCTTTATGCGGTCCATCTTTTTGACGACTTTTCTGGTAGAGGGTTTGGGAGCTTTTCTTCTTAGTTTTCGTTTTATTCCTGAGTTCGGCTGGGGACGAGGCGTTTTTACCTCTATCTTTTTAGCTATTTCAGCCTTTTGTAATGCTGGTTTTGATAATTTCGGCAGTAGCAGTTTAGTGAATTATCAGACGGATCCTTTAATCAATCTGGTCATTGCTGGTTTGATTATCACGGGTGGTCTTGGCTTTATGGTCTGGTTTGACTTGGCAACCCAGTTTGACAAGAAGAAAAAGCGTCGTCTG
>CABTAV010000088.1:0-7113 GCA_902482895.1 uncultured Streptococcus sp.
TCAGGAGAATAAAAGAGATGACAGAAAAAGAAATTTTTGACCGTATTGTGACCATTATCCAAGAGCGACAGGGAGAGGACTTTGTCGTAACAGAATCCTTGAGTCTGAAAGACGATCTAGATGCGGATTCAGTGGACTTGATGGAGTTTATCTTGACACTAGAAGATGAATTTAATATCGAAATCAGTGATGAGGAAATTGACCAACTCCAAAGTGTAGGAGATGTGGTAGAAGTCGTCAAAAGTAAAGAATAGCAAGAAGCAAG
Source organism: uncultured Streptococcus sp. (assembly GCA_902482895.1). Classification (GTDB taxonomy): domain Bacteria; phylum Bacillota; class Bacilli; order Lactobacillales; family Streptococcaceae; genus Streptococcus. Next base: position 266 of record CABTAV010000088.1, read on the forward strand.
ATAAGAGGAGTTGCATGTTGCTAAGAATGTAAATCAACATTCTATTTGACAATTATCATTATCAACATTTTAATCTTTATAAATATATATTTTAGGTAGGACATTTGTTCTGCCTATTTTTTTATCCAAAAAGTGCAGTTGGGAGGGAGATAGGCGCATTTGGGAAGGAAGTCCAGTTTTTGTTTGGGGATTGGGGTAAGATAGTTGTTATCAGATGAGTTTATACTCTTCGAAAATCAAATTCAAACCACGTCAACGTCGCCTTGCCGTGTAGATGTTACTGACTTCATCAGTTCTATCTACAACCTCAAAGCCGTGCTTTGAGCAACCTGCGGCTAGTTTCCTAGTTTGCTCTTTGATTTTCATTGAGTATTAGGAAAAGGAGATGAATATGAAATTTGGGAAACGTCACTATCGTCCGCAGGTGGATCAGATGGACTGCGGTGTAGCTTCATTAGCCATGGTTTTTGGCTACTATGGTAGTTACTATTCTTTGGCTCACTTGCGTGAATTAGCCAAGACGACCATGGATGGGACGACGGCTTTGGGCTTGGTCAAGGTGGCAGAGGAGATTGGCTTTGAGACGCGAGCGATCAAGGCGGATATGACACTCTTTGACTTGCCAGATTTGACCTTTCCTTTTGTTGCCCATGTGCTTAAGGAAGGGAAATTGCTCCACTACTATGTGGTGACTGGGCAGGATAAGGACAGCATTCATATTGCTGATCCAGATCCTGGGGTGAAATTGACCAAACTGCCACGTGAGCGTTTTGCGGAAGAATGGACAGGAGTGACTCTGTTTATGGCACCTAGTCCAGACTACAAGCCTCATAAGGATCAAAAGAATGGCCTGCTTTCTTTTATCCCTATATTAGTGAAGCAGCGTGGCTTGATTGCCAATATCGTTTTGGCGACACTCTTGGTAACCTTGATTAATATTGTGGGTTCTTATTATCTGCAGTCTATCATTGATACCTATGTACCAGATCAGATGCGTTCGACGCTGGGGATCATTTCTATTGGGCTGGTGATTGTTTATATTCTTCAGCAGATCTTGTCTTACGCTCAGGAGTATCTCTTACTTGTTTTGGGGCAACGCCTGTCGATTGACGTGATTTTATCCTATATCAAGCATATTTTTCACCTGCCTATGTCCTTCTTTGCGACACGCAGAACAGGGGAAATCGTGTCTCGTTTTACAGATGCTAACAGTATTATCGATGCGCTGGCTTCGACCATTCTTTCGATTTTCCTAGATGTGTCAACGGTTGTCATTATTTCCCTTGTTTTATTTTCACAAAATACCAATCTCTTTTTCATGACTTTATTGGCACTTCCTATCTATACAGTGATTATCTTTGCCTTTATGAAGCCGTTTGAAAAGATGAATCGGGATACCATGGAAGCCAATGCGGTTCTGTCTTCTTCTATCATCGAGGACATCAACGGTATTGAGACTATCAAGTCCTTGACCAGTGAAAGTTCACGCTACCAAAAGATTGACAAGGAATTTGTGGATTATCTGAAAAAATCCTTTACCTATAGTCGAGCAGAGAGTCAGCAAAAGGCTCTGAAAAAAGTTGCCCATCTCTTGCTCAATGTCGGCATTCTCTGGATGGGAGCTGTTCTGGTCATGGATGGCAAGATGAGTTTAGGGCAGTTGATTACCTATAATACCTTGCTTGTTTACTTTACAAATCCTTTGGAAAATATCATCAACCTACAAACCAAACTTCAGACAGCGCAGGTCGCCAATAACCGTCTGAATGAGGTTTATCTGGTAGCTTCGGAGTTTGAGGAGAAGAAAACGGTCGAGGACTTGAGCTTGATGAAGGGAGATATGGACTTCAAGCAGGTTTCCTACAAGTATGGCTATGGTCGAGACGTCTTGTCAGATATCAATTTGACCATTCCCCAAGGTTCTAAGGTGGCTTTTGTGGGGATTTCGGGGTCAGGTAAGACGACCTTGGCCAAGATGATGGTTAATTTTTACGACCCAAGTCAGGGAGAGATTAGTCTGGGTGGTGTCAATCTCAATCAGATTGATAAAAAGGCTCTGCGCCAGTATATCAACTATCTGCCTCAACAGCCCTATGTCTTTAACGGAACGATTTTGGAGAATCTTCTTTTGGGAGCCAAGGAGGGAACGACACAGGAAGATATCTTACGGGCGGTCGAATTGGCAGAGATTCGGGAGGACATTGAGCGCATGCCCCTGAATTACCAGACAGAATTGACTTCGGATGGGGCAGGAATTTCAGGTGGTCAACGTCAGAGAATTGCTCTGGCGCGTGCTCTCTTGACAGATGCGCCGGTCTTGATTTTGGATGAGGCGACCAGCAGTTTGGATATTCTGACAGAGAAGCGGATTGTGGATAATCTGATGGCTTTAGACAAGACCTTGATTTTCATTGCTCACCGTTTGACCATTGCTGAGCGGACAGAGAAAGTTGTTGTCTTGGATCAGGGCAAGATTGTCGAAGAAGGAAAGCATGCTGATTTGCTTGCACAGGGTGGCTTTTACGCCCATTTGGTGAATAGCTAGAAAGAGGAGAGGATGAAACCAGAATTTTTAGAAAGTGCGGAGTTTTATAATCGTCGTTACCATAATTTTTCCAGTCGGGTGATTGTGCCCATGTTCCTTCTGCTCGTGTTTTTGCTTGGCTTTGCAACTTTGGCAGAGAAGGAGATGAGTTTGTCTACTAGAGCTACTGTAGAGCCTAGTCGTATCCTTGCAAATATCCAGTCAACTAGTAACAATCGCATTCTTGTCAATCATCTGGAAGAAAATAAGCTGGTTAAAAAGGGGGATCTTTTGGTTCAATACCAGGAAGGGGCAGAGGGTGTCCAAGCGGAGGCCTATGCTAGTCAGTTGGACATGCTCAAGGATCAGAAAAAGCAATTGGAGTATTTGCAAAAGAGCCTGCAAGAAGGGGAGAACCACTTTCCAGAGGAGGATAAGTTTGGCTACCAAGCCACCTTTCGCGACTACATCAGTCAAGCAGGCAGTCTTAGGGCTAGTACATCGCAACAAAATGAGACCATTGCATCCCAGAATGCAGCAGCTAGCCAAACCCAAGCCGAAATCGGCAACCTCATCAGCCAAACAGAGGCTAAAATTCGCGATTACCAGACAGCTAAGTCAGCTATTGAAACAGGTGCTTCCTTGGCCAGTCAGAATCTAGCCTACTCTCTCTACCAGTCCTACAAATCTCAGGGGGAGGAAAATCCGCAAGCTAAGGCTCAGGCCGTGGCGCAGGTTGAAGCGCAGCTTTATCAGTTAGAATCCAGTCTTGCTACTTATCGTGTCCAGTATGCAGGTTCAGGTACCCAGCAATCCTATGCGTCAGGCTTAAGCAGTCAATTGGAGTCCCTTAAGTCCCAACACTTGGCTAAGGTTGGTCAGGAATTGACTCTTTTAGACCAGAAAATCTTGGAGGTGGCATCAGGCAAGAAGGTTCAGGGAAATCTTCTAGACAAGGGGAAAATTACGGCGAGTGAGGATGGGGTGCTTCATCTTAATCCTGAGACCAGTGATTCTACCATGGTTGCAGAAGGTGCCCTACTAGCCCAACTCTATCCGTCCTTGGAAAAAGAAGGGAAAGCCAAACTAACAGCTTATCTTAGTTCAAAGGATGTAGCAAGGATCAAGGTCGGTGATTCTGTTCGCTATACGACGACTCATGATGCCAAGAATCAACTTTTCCTAGATTCTACTATTACCAGCATAGATGCGACAGCTACTAAGACTGAGAAAGGGAATTTCTTTAAAATTGAGGCGGAGACTAATCTAACTTCGGAGCAGGCTGAAAAACTTCGGTATGGGGTGGAAGGTCGCCTGCAAATGATTACGGGCAAGAAAAGTTATCTTCGTTATTATTTGGATCAATTTTTGAACAAAGAGTAATGTTCGTATTTTTAGAGTTAAATGATTTTTAAACTGTGAGAAAGATTCTTCTTGCAGTTTTTTCTTTACAATTTTTGAAGTTCATCTGCTATTTATTCGTTTAAATCCTTGTATTTTTTGGTTTTTTATGGTAGAATGTGCTCAAGTAATACGAAAGGCGAACTTTAAAATGTCAAAACAATTAATCTATTCGGGAAAAGCTAAAGATATCTATACAACTGAGGATGAAAATCTTATTATTTCAACTTACAAGGACCAGGCGACTGCTTTCAATGGTGTTAAGAAGGAGCAGATTGCGGGCAAGGGAGTATTGAATAATCAGATTTCATCTTTTATTTTTGAGAAATTAAATGCGGCTGGTGTGGCGACTCACTTTGTGGAGAAGCTTTCAGACACGGAACAACTCAATAAAAAGGTTAAGATTATTCCTTTGGAAGTCGTGCTCCGCAACTATACTGCTGGTTCCTTTTCAAAACGTTTTGGTGTGGATGAGGGAATCGCATTTGAGACTCCGATTGTCGAATTTTACTACAAAAATGATGATTTGGATGACCCATTTATCAATGACGAACATGTGAAATTTCTACAGATTGCGGATGACCAGCAGATTTCCTACTTGAAGGAAGAAACTCGCCGAATCAATGAACTTTTGAAGGCCTGGTTTGCTGAGATTGGGCTTAAGTTGATTGACTTTAAGCTGGAGTTTGGTTTTGACAAGAATGGCAAGATTATCTTAGCAGATGAATTTTCACCAGATAACTGCCGTTTGTGGGATGCGGATGGCAACCACATGGATAAGGATGTTTTCCGTAGAGGATTGGGAGAACTAACAGACGTTTACGAAATTGTCTGGGAAAAGTTGCAAGAATTGAAATAACAACCTCAAGGTCGTTTGAGAACATTGCAAGAGCTGAAATAAAGGAATAAGGATTGATGGATAAACGTATTTTTGTAGAGAAAAAGGCTGATTTTCAGGTCAAGTCAGAGAGTTTAGTAAGAGAGCTCCAGCACAACTTGGGACTTTCAAGCTTGAAAAGTATTCGCATCGTGCAAGTTTATGATGTATTTGACTTGGCAGAGGACCTGTTTGCACCTGCAGAGAAACATATTTTCTCTGAGCAGGTGACAGACCATGTTTTGGACGAAACGGCTGTGCAGGCGGATCTTGCCAACTATGCTTTCTTTGCGATTGAAAGCCTACCAGGGCAGTTTGACCAGCGTGCAGCATCTTCACAGGAAGCCTTGCTTTTGCTGGGAAGTTCTAGTGACGTGACGGTTAATACAGCACAATTGTACTTGGTCAATAAGGATATTGATACGACTGAATTAGAAGCGGTCAAGAACTATCTGCTCAACCCAGTTGATTCTCGTTTCAAGGATATCACGGTAGGGATTGCCAAGCAGGAATTTTCAGAGTCAGACAAGACCATTCCAAAATCGACTTTCTTTGAAAGCTATACAGCAGAAGACTTTGCTCGCTACAAGGCTGAGCAAGGGATGGCTATGGAAGTGGATGATTTGCTCTTTATCCAAGACTATTTCAAGTCAATCGGGCGCGTACCGACGGAAACAGAACTCAAGGTTTTGGACACTTACTGGTCTGACCACTGCCGTCACACGACGTTTGAGACTGAGTTGAAGCAGATTGATTTCTCAGCTTCTAAATTCCAAAAACAATTGCAGTCAACCTATGACAAATATATTGCTATGCGCGAAGAGTTGGGTCGCTCTGAAAAACCACAAACCTTGATGGATATGGCGACTATTTTCGGTCGTTATGAGCGTGCTAATGGGCGTTTGGATGACATGGAAGTGTCAGATGAAATCAATGCTTGCTCAGTAGAAATCGAAGTGGACGTTAATGGTGTGAAAGAACCATGGCTCCTCATGTTCAAGAACGAAACCCACAACCACCCAACAGAAATCGAACCATTTGGTGGGGCTGCTACTTGTATCGGTGGTGCCATTCGTGACCCATTGTCAGGTCGTTCTTACGTTTATCAGGCAATGCGTATCTCGGGTGCTGGTGATATTACAGCATCGATTTCGGAAACGCGTGCTGGGAAATTGCCACAACAGGTTATTTCTAAAACAGCGGCTCATGGTTATTCTTCATATGGTAACCAGATTGGACTTGCGACGACTTACGTTCGTGAGTACTTCCACCCAGGTTTTGTAGCCAAACGCATGGAGCTAGGTGCCGTTGTCGGTGCGGCTCCTAAGGAAAATGTAGTTCGTGAAAAACCAGAAGCGGGTGATGTCATTATCTTGCTCGGCGGCAAAACAGGTCGTGACGGTGTCGGTGGTGCGACAGGCTCTTCTAAGGTTCAAACAGTTGAGTCTGTAGAGACTGCTGGTGCTGAGGTTCAAAAAGGAAATGCCATCGAAGAACGTAAGATTCAACGTCTGTTCCGTAATGGCGATGTCACTCGTCTTATCAAGAAGTCTAATGACTTTGGTGCTGGTGGTGTCTGTGTAGCCATCGGTGAATTGGCAGATGGTCTTGAAATCGACCTCAACAAAGTACCTCTTAAATACCAAGGTTTGAATGGTACCGAAATTGCTATATCTGAATCACAAGAACGGATGGCGGTAGTGGTTCGTCCAGAAGACGTAGATGCCTTCGTTGTAGAATGTAACAAAGAAAATATTGATGCTGTTGTGGTTGCGACAGTGACGGAAAAACCAAATCTAGTCATGCACTGGAATGGTGAAACAATCGTGGACTTGGAGCGTCGTTTCCTTGATACCAATGGTGTGCGCGTGGTCGTCGATGCTAAGGTTGTGGATAAGGATGTCAAACTCCCAGAAGAACGCAAAACAAGCGCTAACACACTTGAAGTTGATACCCTTGCGGTTCTATCTGACCTCAACCATGCGAGTCAAAAAGGATTACAGACTATCTTTGACTGCTCTGTTGGACGCTCAACGGTTAATCACC